>CALDSM010000125.1 GCA_937923585.1 uncultured bacterium | reverse complement strand
GGCACCGACCCGCCGACCACGCCTTCCTTCTTGGCGTTGATAGCCGTAAACGCGATCTCCGAACTGTGCAACACATCCTCGTAGTAGTCCGCCTTGATCAGAACGATTACCAGAATCACCGCTGCAAGAAATGCGACACATAACCCAATGCCCAGGATCATCATCGGCAGGTTGCCGGTTAGCGCGCCGAGCACGGCCCCCGAGATCCAGCCGGATACCGGGAACAGCCGAATCGCAAGGCCGGAGGCTGCTTCCGCCAGCCGCCCCAGTGGTTGGCCATGCTCTGGCGCGCGGCGACGACGCTGTTGTCGCCCTCAAACTGCTTGGTGGGGGTGTATTCGCCCATCCGGTTAATTTCAAGCGCGACGGGGGCGTGCGGCACGAAGCGCACTGCATCGAACACAAAGGTCTCGAACTTGTAGCCGTTGGGCTTGTCCGGCTTCACCAGCCGCCCCGATTCGTCCAGACAGGGAATCTTCTTGTGGGCCAGGTGCCAGGGGAATTCCTCGAAACGGTCATAGGTGCTCTGCACGAAGCCGGTGGAGAAGACGTGCATGGCGGGATTGCCCGCGTAGTAGACGACCTTTCCGTCGGCGTCGGTTTCGAGCAACTGGGGATAGATGTCGAGTTCGCTGTACTCGATGACGTGGTAGACTCCGTCGCACAGGCAATGCACGCCGACGGCCTCGCGCGGTGTGCTCTTGCGGTGTACTTTGGAGGACAGGACCGCGCCGCGCAGCGTGTGGTAGCCGATGAGGAAGGGGTCGGCCACCTTGACGGCCCAGTTGTCCACCTGGAAGTAGCTGAGCATGTCCACGCCGCGCCGGGCCGCGTCGTCAATGACGCCGTTTTCGACCATGGCGGGAATGCAGCCGCCGTGGCCGTTGGGGTTCATGGCGAGGCGTCCGGGGGCCTCCAGCAGGAAGCGGCCCTTCTCGTCCATGCAGGGCACCATGCGCTGCCGGAGGAAGGTCACCGCCTGGGGCGAAAGGCCGAAATACCGGTTGGTTTCAAAATAGTCGCGCGTGGCGGCCTCGTTGGTTTCGCTGACCATGATGTACCACGGAATCACACAGCCGTAGCGGCGCTCGAGATTGCTGATCTTTTCCGCGTGGTACTGAAAAAAGGACTTGCCCGTGATGGGCGCGACGGGGTAGCAGCCCTTGGGCCCGGCAAAGCCGAGCCGGGTGCCCTGGCCCCCCGCCACGAGAAAAATGCCGACCCGTCCCTGCCGCAACTGCTCCTCGCCCGCGTCCCAGGCCTCGCGCGCGGCGGGGTCATTTTTGGTCGCGACGGGAATGGCGGGGACGGGAATGATCTCGTTGAACTTTTCCGGCGCCGGTTGGTCGAGCACCCATTTGCGCGCGAGTCGGTCCATGAGCGGAAAGTCTGTCTGGCCCAGCTGGGCGAGCAGTCCGGCGCGCTCCTCCGCGTTCAACTGCGGCCAAAACGCGAACACGTGCTCCTGGCCAAACTCTGCGGCCAGCGCGCGCAGCGTGGCTTCATCTCTTCTCATTCAACACGCTCCTGGACTTGCCGTGCCTGTCCCGCTCCTGCCGCTGCGCATAATTGGGTATGAGCCCGGGCTTGGTGCCCTCGACCAGTTCAAACTTCGAGCCGCAGCCGTCGCAAAGGCCGTAGTCAAATCCCGGCTGCTCCAGCGGTTCGTCGCACCGCGGGCAGACCGCCTGTATCTGCTTGTACAACAGCGCGGGATTCTCCAGCGCCGTCTTGCAGCAGGGGCACACGGCCATCATGCCCGCACGCCGCCACAGCTTGGTGAACATCTTTTCCGCGTGGCAGACCGAGCAGTGCGCCTTGCGCGGCGTCAGCGGATAGACCGACTCCTTGGGCGGCTGCTCCTGGCTTTCTTTGCTTTTGCCAAACCATGACATCGGCGTGTCTTTCCGTTCTTGCTCTTGCTCTTGCTCCTGCGCTTAAGAACGCCCGCTGCAAAATCTGGAGCAAGAAGTGGCTCACATACAGATACGAGTTCTAATTCCCGGTCTTCTCTGGAGTCCCGCTGAACACGCGGACCTCGAAGAGCTCCTCGAAAGTCTTGTCGCCCACGCGCAGCCGCGCCCTGACCCGGTCGTCATGCCTTCCGGCGGCCTGGCCGGCCACAGGGGCAAACACCAGTTCGGCGCCGCCGGGGATGCCCTGGCCGGTCACGGTAACTGTACCATTTTCCGCGGCGGCGCTTTCAAGGGAAATGGGCACGCCGGCGGTTACCTTGACGCGGGCGTCGGCGCCATTGGCCTGGACCACCACCGTGCGCAGTTTGGACGGCACTTCCAGTGTGTAAGGCGCCTCGACCGTGCCATGCACCGGCACGCGGAGAAAGCGGAACCGCTGAAGGTCCGTGGAGATGAAAGCGCCCAGATCGAAGGGGCCGGGTGGCATGTCGGAACTGACGGCGGCGCGGATGATGTATTCGGCCCGGCCCGGCGTCTTCCATTCATTTTCGGGGACGGGGACGAGTTCCAGTTTCAGGCCCGCGGGCGCCTCCTCCTTGCTTTCAGGCTGCACGGTGGAAACGCCGGTAACCTTGAACGGCGTGTCCGTGCGGGCGGTCAGACGCATCTCCATGACCGGCGCGTCGCCCTTGCTGATTGTGCCAAAGTCGAACTTGTCCGGTTCGAGGGAGAACTCGGGGTCCACCTTTGCGGAAACGGTCACCTCGATGGTGGGCCGCACGGGGTCGTTGCTGAACAGGGTAAGCGTCTTCTTCGACTCGAACCCAAAAATGCGCTTCGGATGAACCGTGATGTTGAGGTCGGCCGAGCCGCCGGGCGGAATGGGCAGCGCGCCGGGCGCGAAGGCCCCGTCGGTGCAGGCGCAACTGGAGCGGACCTCGTCAATCTTGAGCGGCCCCTTGCCCCGGTTGTGAACGGTGAGTTTGCCGTGCCCCTCGGCGGTGTTGGGAATGACGCCCAGGTCCACCTCGTTCGTGTCCACCGCCATGGACGCCACCAGATCCTGCGCGCCGCCGACGGGGGGCAGCGCGCCGGCCACCTCCTCTTCGCCGCCGGGGCCGGATGAACCCGTCCACACGGCCACGATAACAAATGCGATGACCAGCACAATGACGGCAATTGTGACGTGTCCTGCTCTCAGTCGCATGGTCGTTTCACTCCGGTCGGAATCGGACTCCGAAGCGTTCGGCGGCCCGGTCCAGGTCCGCCTCCAGCACGGCGTACTTCTCGGGGCTCATCTGGTGGTGCAGTTCGACGCCCAGCAGCATGGCCCCGACCACGGGCTCGAACAGGGCGCGCACCGGCCGGGCGTTGGGGCACTGGCGGTGAACGCGTGCGCTCATGGCGTCAATCAGCACAGGCGACGCGCCCTTGAACACGCTGCCCGTCATCACCACGTCAAACGTGTCGCGGCACATGTCCAGATGACGTGCGACGGCGTTGACCATGTCGGCGAGATACCGTCCGCCCCATTCGAGAATGTCGCAGGCGGCCTCGTCGCCCTCGTATGCGGCGTCGAACACGAGTTTGGCCATGGGCTGGACGTCGTCGTACCACAACTTGCGCTTGTAGAAGGTGTAAAAGAGATCATCAATGTCTTTGCATCCGGCGCGCTCGATAAAGAGCTTCGCCATTTTCGTCTCGCCGATGATGCCGTCGCGGTAGCGCCACACAGCCTTGAGCCCCTCGGTGCCGATGCTGGAGCCGCTGACCATGTCGCCGAATTCTTCGCTGATGCCGCCGACTCGGGTGTCTTTGCCCTGCCGGTTGACCCCGGCGCAGACGCATCCGGTGCCGCAGGCGATCACAATGCCGAAGGGGTCCTTGGTGCCGCCGCGTAGTCCGCCCATGCTGTCATTGCGGAAGTTGCGCGGAATGGCACCGAACATGGGGGTGAAGATCTCGCGTTCAATGTCAACATAGTTCTCGGGAAGGTCGGCGCCCGCGATGCCCATGCCGATGCCGTCAATCTGGCTGAGCGTGAGGCCCGCGGTTTCGAGCGCTCCGTTGACGGCCATCTCGATTTCCCGGTAGGCCGCTTCGTAGCCGAAACATTCGTAGTTGCCCGGACCCGCCTTGCCAAAGCCGAGCACATGTCCGTCCGCGTCGCCAATGAGCACGTGGGTTTTTGTTCCACCCGCGTCCACACCCAGATAGTGCTGCATATCGGTCGTTCCTTCCCGCACTGCGCGCCTTCCATGCATAAGGGGGCGCTTCCTGTCCTTAACAGACCGGCGCGGAACCCCTTGGGTTCCGCGCCGGAAAAACACGGCTCTGAACGGACGACCCCGCGCCTGCTAATTGCCCTGCAGTTTCTTCAGGTCCGCCTTGGCCTGCTCGGCCACGGGCGACATGGGATACTGGTCAATCACCGCCTGCATCAGCCGTTCGGCTTCCGCCGTCTGGCCCAGGCGGGAATGGGCCACCGCCTGGTTGTGCATGGCGAAGGGGATCTTCGAGCTGGTCGGGTAGGTTGACCGCATCTTCTCGAAGGCCTGGACCGCATCCGCATACTTCTCCGTGTTCAGCAGGCACTTGGCCTTCCAGAACTGGGCATTGGCGCTGTTGTCGCTGTTGGGGTACTGGCCCAGATACTCGTTGAACTGCGTCAGCGCCCCGGGCCAGTCATTGTTGGAATAGGTCTTCATCGCCTGCCCGTAGAGCACCCTGGGATCGCCGGCGGGCGCCGCAGCCGCCGGGGCCGGTGCCGGCTCCGCCGGTGTCGCCGCCGCAGCCTTGGCATCGCCGGTAGGCGACGGGGCCGAACCCGTGAGTTCATTCTGGCCGGAAGCCGTCGGCGCGGGCGCCGCGCCGCCGTCGGGCGCCGGTGCAGGCACGGCCGCGGCCGGCGGCGCAACCACGCTGCCGCCCGGCGACTCAACGATTACGCCGCTGGTCTTCACGTTCGGCAGCGTGCTCGGCATTGAGGTCTGCCCCGGCGTCAAACCGTTCAAGCGGTAATAGTCGGCCTTGAACCTGTTGAACTCCTTTGCCAAATCATTGATCTTCGCGTTGGAGTCCTCAATGGTGGTGTTCAGGCTGCGGGTCTGCTGATCCATGCCTTCCACCCGTGCATTGAGCGAAGCGGAGGTCTCGTTGAGCTTGGTGATGGAGTCGCCAAGGTCCTTGTCGAGCTTCACGATGCGCCGGTGCATGTCATAGATGGTGGTCTGTGTCTGGTTGTCACCCATGGTGCTGCAGCCGGACACGGCAAGGATGCAGGCCGCCACAGCGGCAAGTCCCAATGCGCGCTTGAACATGTCCAAATCCTTCCGGTTGACGGGCATTCTTGAAGCGGTTGATTGCGTCGGTTACTTGGTGGCGGCGTTGAACTCGGCGCGGCGGTTCTGCGCCCACGCGGCCTCGTCGCTGCCCTGAACGGCCGGGAATTCCTTGCCGTAGCTGATCGTCACAAGACGGTCGCCGGACACGCCCAGCTGGATGAGGTAGTTGCGGACGGCCAGCGCGCGGCGCTCGCCGAGGGCAAGGTTATATTCCTGGGTGCCGCGCTCGTCGCAGTGACCGGCAACCTGGACGACCACGCCCGGAACCGCCTTGATCTTCTCGGCGTTGTCCTTCAGCGTGGCCATCGCGTCGGGACGCAGGGCCGAACTGTCAAAGTCAAAGAGCACGGTCTGCAGGCCGTACTTCGAGCCCTTCTCGAACAGCAGCTTGGACAGGTCAACTTCCGGCTGCCCTTCGCCGGTGGTCTGCTCGACCTTGGTGCCCGTGTCCGTGTTCAGGGGAGCCGGCTTCTTGTGCTTGCAGCCGGTCATGCCCAGCACGAGCACCAGGCACAGCATCACAGTCATGACTTTCAACATACTCTTTGCGTTCATCTCAACCTCCGCATTTCATAGGATTGTGGTTCTTAGACTCACCTGCTCGCGGCGCACGATGCCGCGGCGGGATTGTACCCGTGACAAGAAAATGCTTTTGTGGAACACCTGCAAGCATGTATCCCATTCCAACACCAAAAGTTGCACCCCACCCCCATGGTCCGGAATGGCCCCTTTCGAACGTTGGCACTAATCCATGCCGACGAGAAGGCGGTCTTCCATGACGGCCTCGTAGCCAATTTCGAATCCGAAACTGTACATGAGGGTGAGATACACCACACGCAACAGGGACACCAGAACGTTCCAGATTGACATCGTACGTTCCTCCAAGTTGCCGCTTCTGACGTGAACATGCGGATTATAACCATGTTTCGAGACAAAAACAAGTTTCCAAACCGTGTTTTTCGCTGCTTTAGCATCTGCACAAACCTCAAGAGGGACGCCGGAGCAGTGCATACGGGACTTGTCGGGGGGGACAACGCGGCTGGACAGGCCGCGCGGCAGGAATAATTCCGGTGGCGTTTCCCCCGGGCCGCGCAAATCCACTATAATCCCTGCGGGAGGGGCGGCCGTGCGCACCAAAACAGGTTGCGGCGGAACGGTACGGGAGAATTAACGGAGAGTTTTGTTGATGCCTCGAAAGAAGATGCAGATCCAGTCCCCGCCGAACGAAATCGCCTCGCTGCCGCTCCTTCCGCTGAAGGACGCGGTGGTGTTTCCACGCATGGTGGTTCCCCTTTTCGTGGGCCGACAGGCATCGCTCGCGGCGGTGGACGACAGCGCCAAGTCGGGCCTGCCGCTATTCCTGTGTACGCAGCACCGCGCGGACGACGAGGAGCCGGACGCGGAGGGGCTGTACCGGATTGGCACGGCGGCGAAGATCATCAACGCGCTGCGCATGCCCGACGGGAGCATGAAGATCGTCGTGGAGGGCCTGGGCCGCGGCCGGGTCCGCGATTTTGAACTGAACGGGACGCCGTGGCGGGCGGTGGTGGAAAAAATGGACGTGCCCGAGCCGCAGGGCCCCGAGGTGGAGGGCCGGATGCGCGCGGTGCTGCACCAGTTTGAGGAATACGTGCGGCTGACGCAGCGCATCGCGCCGGAAATCTATCTCGCGATTCAGGGCATGCAGGAGCCGGACGTGTTCGCCGACACGGTCTGCTCGTTCCTCTTCGTCAGCGTGGAGGAGCGGCAGGATTTGCTGGAGACGTCCGACGTGCGCAAGCGCCTGGACAAGATGGCGGCGCTGCTGGAGCGCGAGGTCGAGCTTGCCCAGATTGAGCAGAAGGTGCGCAACCGCGTGCGCGAGCAGATGGAGCGCGGCCAGCGCACGCACTATCTCCAGGAGCAGATGAAGGCCATCCAGCAGGAGCTGGGCCAGCGCGACGAGGACAAGAACGAGTACGCCGAACTGCACGACCTGATCCAGAAGGCGAAGATGCCGAAGGACATTGAGGAGCGCGCGATGCGCGAACTGACGCGGTACGAGCGGCTTCCCTACATGAGCCCCGAGGGTGCCGTGCTGCGGGGCTACCTGGAATGGCTCTGCGAAATGCCCTGGTCAAGGCGCACGCGGGACCGCATTGACGTGAACCGCGCGAAACGCGTGCTGGACGAGGACCATTACGGCCTGGACAAGGTGAAGGAGCGGATACTCGAGTTTCTTTCGGTGCGCAAGCTGAGCAGTTCGGCCAAGGGCCCGATTCTGTGCCTTGTGGGCCCGCCGGGCGTCGGCAAAACCTCGCTGGGCCAGTCGGTGGCGCGGGCGATGAGCCGCAAGTTCGTGCGGGTGTCGCTGGGCGGCGTGCGCGACGAGGCGGAGATTCGGGGGCACCGCAGGACCTACGTCGGGGCGCTGCCGGGGCGCATCGTGCAGGGAATCAAGCAGTCGGGCGTGATCAATCCGGTGTTCATGCTGGATGAGATTGACAAGATGAACGTGGACTTCCGGGGCGACCCCTCCTCGGCGCTGCTCGAGGTGCTCGACCCCGCGCAGAACAAGCATTTCAGCGACCATTTCCTGGAGGTCGGCCTCGACCTGTCGGAGGTGTTCTTCATCACGACGGCGAACAACGAGTACGACATCCCCTATGCGCTGCATGACCGCATGGAGATAGTGCGGCTGCCGGGCTACACGCTGGAGGAGAAGACGCAGATTGCGCGGCACTTCCTGATTCCGCGGCAGCTCAAGGAAAACGGCATCGGCGCGGGCCGCATTGAGTTTGCAGCGTCGGGCCTGGACACGGTGATCCAGCGCTACACCCGCGAGGCGGGCGTGCGCGAACTGGAGCGCAATGTGGCGGGCATCCTGCGCAAAGTGGCGCGGCGCATCGTGGAGGGGAAGGCGAAGGGCAAGACCAGGGTGAACGCGGAGACCGTGCTGGAACTGCTCGGCCCGCCGGTGTACCCGGCCATCAACCACGAGGCGGAGTCGGAGGTGGGCGTTTCCGTCGGCATGGCGTGGACGCCGACCGGCGGCGACATCCTGCGCATCGAGACCAGCGTCATGCCGGGCAAGGGCGGCCTCATCCTGACGGGCCATCTCGGCGACGTGATGAAGGAGTCGGCAACGGCGGCCTACACCTACCTGCGCGCGCACGCCGGGGAACTTGGCATCAAGCCGGACTTCAACCGCAAGTGTGACATGCACGTGCATGTGCCGGAGGGCGCCATTCCCAAGGACGGCCCCTCGGCCGGCGTGGCCATGATCGTGTCCATGCTCTCCGCGTTGACGGAGCGCGCGCCGCTGGCGGCGCTCTCGATGACGGGCGAGATCACCCTGCGCGGCCGCGTGCTGCCGGTGGGCGGTATCAAGGAGAAGGTGCTGGCCGCGCGGCGCGCGGGCATCAGGCAAATCATCCTGCCCAGCGAGAACGAGAAGGATTTTCCTGACCTGCCGAAAGAAATCAGGGACGAGATTCAGTTTGACCTGGTGGACACCGTGGAAGCGGCGCTGAGGATCGTGTTTCCCGGCATCATGAAAACGAAAGGCCGGACAGCCGCGGCCAAGAAAGCCCCCGAGCGGCGCGGGGCCGCCAAGAAATGATGCGCCCGTCATCAGCCCAGTTTCTCCGCAGCGCCATGGACCCGGCCCATTTCCCGCGCGACGGCAAGCCGGAAATCGCGTTTGTCGGACGGTCCAACGTGGGAAAGTCGTCGCTGCTGAACGCGCTGCTCGGCAGGCAGGAAATGGCCCGCACCAGTTCCACGCCGGGCAAGACACAGTGCATCAACTTCTTCGAAATTGACCGGCGCTATTACCTCGTGGATTTGCCGGGGTACGGATTCGCCAAGGTACCCAAGGCCGTAAAGGATGCCTGGAACCGACTCATGCACCAATACCTGTCGGACCGCGAGACGCTGCGGCTGGCCGTGCTGCTGCTCGATGCGCGCCATGCACCGTCCGAGGCGGACATGGGCATGCTGGGCATGCTGGAGGACAACGCCATCCCCACGCTCATTGCGGCCACGAAAGCGGACAAGCTGTCCAACAACCAACTGCAAAGCAGCCTCAAAACCATGCGCAAGACGCTTGAACTGGACGCGGAGGCGCTGGTGGTGCCCTGTTCGACGGTGACAAACCGCGGCGTCAAAGAGGTGTGGCAGGTGGTGCTGGACCAGGTGAAACGGGGATTTGAGATCTGAAATCTGAGATGATGTAATCCTCGAATGAGATGCGGTCTGCCGACAGAATCGGCGCCCATGGTGTGCGGTGGCAGTCGTTATCGGCTGGGAATCTTTGCATGACAGACCCGAACAGACAGGTTGAGGCGCTGGAGGCGGAACTGGCGCGGCTGCGCGAGGTGATCTGGCGCCTGGGCCCGGCCGCACACCGGGAAGTCTCCGCCATGCACGGGGCCGGCCTTCTTCCGCACCTGGCCGCGGAGACGCCCCTGCCGTCATTCTTCTGGCTCGGCAAACTGGCGGCAACCCTTGTCGTGGCCGCCTTCGTCGCGGGCTTCTTCTTTCTGGTGCATCGCGCCGCCGATCCCATGACCCACACATACGGGGGAATGCTGGCGGTGCTGCTGGCGGGCTGGGGGCTCTCCCAGGCGGCGCCGGGGCACCTGGTGTCGCAGGGGGCGCTTGCCTGCGGACTGGGGGGCGGCTTCATGGCCGTCCTCGATCTGCTGAACGCCCACCCTTCGGAAACGATCCGCCTGGGCATGCTGTGCTTCATGGCGGTGGCCGCCGTCGCGGCGCGGTGGCGGCTCAGCGAGTCGGTGTTTGGCGTGGTTGCCGTGCTGGCCTGCGTATGCGCGATCCCGGATGTCGGGTTTGGCGGCGCGGGCGGGCGCGACGCGGCGCTCGTGCTGAGCCTGTGCGTGCTGCTCCTGGCCGGACCCCGCTCGGGAACCTTTCCCATTTGGGCGTCTTCCGCGGCGATCTTCGTGCAGTTGGCGCTGCCCCTGACGCTGACGGTGCAGTCCGGATCCCCCGTGCGGAGCCTTGCCGGGCTGCTGCTCATCCAGTCGGTCAACACACTGGCCTGCGTGCGCTACGCGGCGCGCGGCGGCCCCCGGGTGTTCAATGCGGCACTGCTGGCGTTTCTGAACGCGCTGCTGTGCGTGGTGGCGGTCTCCTCCGTGCTGGAAAACGCCGGGGGCGGCACGCACGCCCTTGCGCTGGCGTTGACCGCCGTGCTGTTCGCGGTGCTCGCCGGCGCGGCAAACGGCTGGGGGCCCGTCACAAATCCGGTCATGGCGGGTCTGGCGGCGATGTCCATGGTTGCCGCGGCCATGGGGGTGTGGTCGGGGCTGCCCGAGGAGCTGTTCGCGCCGGTGCTGGCGGCGTGCTCGGCCCTGCTGGTGCTGGTGTACCGCCAGACCGGCTCCGTGCTGCTGCGACGGCTGGAAGCCGTCAGCGCCGCGGCGGCCTTCGGCTTCTGCCTGTTCCGGCTGCAGCTTGGCGGCCTGGTCAACCTGGGACCGGTGGCGGTGCCCGCCAACTGGCTCAATGCATTTGGGACAATGTTCTTTCTGTGTGTTGCTGCAACGCTCCACGAGAAATGCTTTCCCGGCGGCCCCTGCGTCGGAAGACACCACGGCAAGTCCATGGCGCGCGCGGCGGTTGCCGCGCTGATTCTGCTGACCATTACGGTACTCACCCGCGGCGCGGACGCGGCGCTGCCCTTCGTCCTTGCGGCCGAGTCGCTGGGGATGGTGGGGCTGGGCCTGGTGCTATTCACGCCGCAGATCGCGGTCGCGGCCATGTTCCTGCTGGCCCCGGCGCACCTCTGCTACCACGCCTTCCTGATGCAGCCGCTGCCGGGCTTTGTCACCCAGCCGGACTTTGCAGCCAACACTGCGGGGCTCATCGCGTTCACGCTGGTCGGTGCGGCCGCCTGGGAGCGTTTCCTCCGCCGTTTCCACCAGTCCACCACGGAATGGGACCACTATGCCGTGGTGGCGCTGCCCTTCCTCGCCGTGGTGTTCCTGTCCTTTACCCTGCTGCGGGAACTGGTGCCCCCGTCCCTGCTGCCGGCGGGCATGGCCGCGTTCGGGCTGCTGTGCCTCGTGCCGTCGCGGCTGCTGCGCCTCGACGGGCTGATTCTCGCCGCGTTGTTCTGCCTCTGCGCCAGTGACACGGCCTTTGGGTTTTTGGCATACCCTTCTCTTAAAGGAACCTGCCCGGACAGTCTTTTTGTACCCGGCCTTACGGCCATGATTCTGCTGTTCGTGGCGGCCGAGCGGCTGGCCGCCAGGCTGTATCCCGGAACCGTGGAGGCGCCCAACCGCCTTGCCGAAGCCATCCGGCTGTTGCTGTGCCTCTCCGCGGCGGGAGCCGCCGGTGTCGGTCTTTTCGCCGCGGCACAGGGAACAACGCTGGGCTGGGGCCTGACGGGAACCGCCCTGCTCTTTGTGTTTTTGGGCTGGTCCTGTGCGGCGCCGAACTACTCCTGGCTGGGCACAGTCATGCTCATCGCCGTGCTGGCGCTTTCCTTTGCCGGAAAACGGGGCATGACACCGGGTCCCGAAACTGCGGCGGCGGTGGCGGCCGTGTGCCTGATGGCGGTGACCCGCCTGCGCGCCGGGCTGGGCCGTCGTTTCAGGGGTGAAGGCGATGGCGGAGACTGAGCGCACGGCAAAGGAGCGCGCGGCGCGGGACATTTGCGCGGTGCTGCGGGAGGCGGGGTTCCGCGCGCTGTTTGCGGGGGGGTGCGTGCGCGACCTGGTGATGGGCGTGCCGCCCAAGGACTACGACATCGCCACGAACGCGCTCCCGGAACAGGTTATGGCCCTCTTTCCGCACAATGCGCCCGTGGGCGCCGCATTCGGCGTGATCATGGTCATCCGCAAGGAAGGGGTCTTCGAGGTGGCCACCTTCCGCACGGACGGCCCCTACCTCGACGGACGCCGTCCGGCGGAGGTGACCTTCTGCGCGGAAAACGAGGACGCGGCGCGCCGCGATTTCACAATCAACGCAATGTTCCTGGACCCGGAAACGGACGCGGTGATTGACTGGGTGGGCGGACGCGAAGACCTGGCGCGCAGGATCGTGCGCGCCGTGGGCGACCCCTCCGCGCGGTTCCGCGAGGACCGGCTCCGGCTGTTGCGCGCCGTGCGCTTTGCCGCGCGGCTCGGCTTTTCGCTGGACCCGGCCACCCATGCCGCGGTGATAGCGGAGGCGGACAGCCTCCATTCGGGTGTCAGCGTGGAGCGGGTGCGCGAGGAACTGGTCAAGATGTTCACCGAGGGCCGCGCAGGCGCCGCGCTGGCGCTGCTGGACGAGACCGGCCTGCTCGGCGTGGTCCTGCCGGAGATAGCGGCGATGAAGGGCGTGGAGCAGCCGCCCGAGTTCCATCCCGAGGGCGACGTGTTCACGCATACCCGGCTCATGATGGAGCTGCTGCCCGCCGATTGCACACCGACGCTCGCGATGGGCTCGCTGCTGCACGACGTTGGCAAGCCGCTGACGCAGACCTTCGAGGACCGTATCCGGTTCAATTTGCACGAAAAAGTCGGCGCGCGCATGGCGCAGGCCATCACGCAGCGGCTGCGCTTTTCCAACCAAGAAAGCGCGCGCATCGTGTGGCTGGCGGAAAACCACATGCGCGTGGCCGCGATTCCGAAAATGCGCGAGGGCAAGCGCCGAATCTTCGTGACCGAACCGGGTTTTGACGAACTGCTCGAATTGTGCCGGCTCGACTGCCTGTCGAGCCACCGCGATGTAAGCGGAATTGACTGGGTGAGGGAGTACATCGCCTCGCTGCCGTCGGAACAGCCGCGTCCGCCGCGCCTGTTCAACGGCAATGACCTGCTCGCAATGGGTTACGCGGCGGGACCGCAGTTCTCCAAGATACTGGCTGCGGTCGAGGAGGCCCAACTCGAAGGCGTGGTCTCCACCAAAGAGGAAGCCGCCCAGTTTGTACGGGAGCATTTTCCGGCGGCGTGACGGCGGGATATTTTTTGGACTGCGGCGACAACGACGCCGCTTTGGCTGGCGACGCACAGCAGACAGCGCCTCTCAAGAATCAGCCAAAGCGGTGTCGTTGCCACCGCAGTCCATAATGCGCCCTGCCCTGATCTTCAGTTTCCGAAAAAGACGTTGCATTGCCGAACCACTGATGGTATATTCAGATATTCCCAAACAGGAACCGGGCCATGAATGTCGCGCAGATGATTGACCGTCTCAGGCAGGACGGGGATTTCCGCTGGAACCTGACGGCATGGCGGACACTGCCGCCGCGTCCGGCCCGGTGCGCCGATTTTCCGCCCGAAGTGCGGCCCGAACTGCGCGAAGGGCTGGCGCGGCGGGGCATTGAGCAGTTGTACACGCACCAGGCGGAGGCGGTGGAGGCCGTGTTTCGGGGGGAGAATGTCTGCGTGGTCACGCCGACGGCCTCGGGCAAAACGCTGTGCTACAACCTGCCGGTGCTGAACCGGCTGCTGGTGAACCCCAACGCGCGTGCACTGTACCTGTTTCCCACCAAGGCGCTGGGGCAGGACCAGGTGAAGGAACTCACCTCGACCATCGAAACGCTGGACGTCAAGATAGGCACCTACACCTTTGACGGCGACACGCCGTCGAACGCGCGCAAGGCGGTGCGCCAGGCCGGGCATATCGTGGTGACCAACCCGGACATGCTGCACTCAGGCATCCTGCCGCACCACACAATCTGGATTCGCCTGTTTGAGAACCTCGAATTCGTGGTCATTGACGAGATCCATCATTACCGGGGCGTGTTCGGCAGCCATCTGGCCAACGTCGTGCGGCGGCTCAAGCGGATCTGCGCGTTTTACGGGGCCAATCCCAAGTTCATCTGCTGCAGCGCCACCATCGCCAACCCAAAGGAAATGGCCGAGAAGATTATCGAGGCGCCGGTGCATCTGGTGGACGACAACGGCGCGCCCGCGGGTGAGAAGCATTTCCTGTTCTACAACCCGCCGGTGGTGAACGCCGAACTGGGCATCCGCGCCTCGTCGGTGAAACGGGCCAGCCAGTTGGCCGCGCACCTGCTCTCGCGCGACATCCAGTCCATCGTGTTTGCACGCAGCCGCCTGCGCGTCGAAATCCTGACCACCTACCTCAAAGAGGCCGTGCGCAGGATGGGCAAGAGCGACAAACTCGTGCGCGGCTACCGCGGCGGCTACCTGCCCACGGAACGGCGCGAAATCGAACAGGGACTGCGCGAGGGGAAGGTGATGTGCGTGGTGAGCACGAACGCGCTGGAACTGGGCATAGACATCGGCTCGCTGGACGTGTGCATCATGACCGGCTACGCGGGAAACGTGGCGAGCACCTGGCAGCAGGCGGGCCGCGCCGGCCGCCGCAACAGCGTCGCGCTGGTGGTGCTGGTGGCGTCGAGCGCGCCGCTCGATCAGTACATCGTCGCACACCCGGAATACTTCTTTGGGCAGACGCCCGAAAGCGGCACGGTGGACCCGAACAACCTGATCATCCTGGCCAGCCACATCAAGTGCGCGGCCTTTGAACTGCCCTTCGTCGAGGGCGACTGTTTCGGGCTCGATGCGCATTCGACGGCGGAACTGCTGGACTATCTCGCCGAGTGCCGCGTGCTGCGCAAGGTGCGCGACAAGTGGCACTGGAGCGCAGAAACCTATCCCGCCTCGGAGATCAGCCTGCGCACCGCCGCGCCCGGCAACGTGGTCATCCTCGACACCACCGACAACGGCCGCGTCATCGGCGAGGTGGATTTCTTCAACGCGCCGGTGGAGGTGTACCAGAACGCGGTGTACCTGCACGAAAGCCGCCAGTACACCATTGACCAGCTTGACCTGGAGGACAAGAAGGCCTACGCGCGGCCCGTCGAGGTGGACTATTACACCGACGCCGAGATGAAGGTGGACCTCAAGGTGCTCGACCGCTTCCGCGAGGAGAAGACCGTGGACGGCCTGCGCTGCACCGGAGAGCTGAGCGTGACCTGGCTGCCGACGGTGTACAAAAAGATCAAGTTCGGCACGCACGAGAATGTGGGCTGGGGTGAGATTCATCTGCCCGAACAGACCATGCACACGACCGCCTACTGGATTGAGTTTCCGGAGGACGCGGCGGAGCGTTTCGCTGTGGGCAAAGAGCAACTGGCCTCCGCCCTGCACGGCCTGGCCAACGCGCTGCGGCAGGTGTCGCCCGTGCATGTGCTGTGCGACCTGGGCGACATCCGCGCCCACGCCATGCTCCGCGCCCCCGAATCGGACAAGCCCACCGTCTTCCTTTACGAAAGTTATCCCGGAGGCGTGGGTTTCAGCGACAAACTGTTCACCCACCACGACCGGCTGCTCGACGCGGCCATCGCGCTGCTCTCCGGCTGCCCCTGCAAAGAGGGCTGCCCAAGCTGTGTCGGCCCGGCAATAGAAACCGGTCCCCACGCCAAACAGGGCGCCCTCACCCTCGCCGTGGCCGCCCGCTCCACTGGGAGCGCCGGCATCCCGTCGCCCCGGGAAGAGGATGGTCACCATGCCTAGCGGCACCCTCCACCCTGGGCACGCCAATCTCCCGATTGGCAGGTTCTCGCGGTCACACCGAAGCCAATCGGGAGATTGGCGCGCCCAGAGTGAACCGTTCCTTCGCCCAAGCATAATCAGGGTGTTCGTGCCATGACCCCCGATGACGACAAAAAGAAAGCCCTCTTCACCAAGCTGGGCCTGATCACCGGCGCGGACTACGCCAAAAAGCGCGCCGAAGAGCCTGCGCCCGCGCCCGCAACGCCCCCCCCCTCCCCCACGCCGCCGGACACGCCCTTGGGCGGCACTCTGGAAAACGACTCCGCCCGCCGCCTGCGCGAGCGGCTGAGCCTGATGAGCGGCCTCGAATGGCGCCAACGCCGCGACACCGAAGACGAGGCGCGCGAACGCGGTGCGTTCGAGGTGGAAAAGGTCATCGGCGGGAAACTCGTGGACGGCAAAGACGGACAATTCCTACTGCTGCGCACCGAATACCCCGTGGAGCACCTCCACGGCCACACCGAACTGGGCGCGGCACTGGAGAGTGATCCGGAGCATCTGGCCTTCTTCGGCAACGACGAGACACTGGTCGAGTGCAACCTGGAGAAGACCTTTTTCGTGGACACCGAGACCACCGGCCTTGCGGGCGGCGCGGGCACGGTTGCGTTTCTCATCGGCGTGGGGCGTTTTCAGGACGGGCTCTTCGTGCTCGACCAGTGCTTCATGCGCGATTATGACGACGAGGAACCCATGCTGGAGTACCTCGCCGAACTCTTCACCGGATGCGAAACGGTCGTCAGCTTCAACGGAAAGAGCTTCGATCTGCCGCTGCTGCGCACGCGCTTCGTGCAAAACCGACAGCGTTTCCGCCTGGACGGCACGATGCACCTCGACCTGGTGCATACGGCGCGGCGCTTCTGGAAGCGGCGGCTTGCCGATTGCAGCCTGGGCAACCTGGAACGCGAGGTGCTCGGCGTCCGCCGCACGGGCGACGTCCCCAGCGCGCTCATTCCGCAGTTGTGGCTCGACTACCTGCACACCCGCGACGCGCGCCCGCTGCACGGCGTCTTCTACCACCACCGCATGGACATCCTCTCCCTGGTGACGCTCGTCGGCATGCTCTCGCGCCAACTGCGCCGTGCCGACGGCGCGCAGTTTGAGCACGTCGAGGACCAGTTGTCGCTCCTGCGCGCCCATTTCCGCCAGCGGCAGTACGACAAGGTCGTCGCGCTCGGCCGCGCCTTCCTGGAGCAGGACAGCATCGCCGACCTGCGCCGCGAGTGCCTCGAAATGATGGGGCTCGCCTGCAAGCGCACGTCCCGCTTCACCGACATGCAGGACGCGCTGGAACGCTGGCACCGCGAATTCCCCACCGACGCCCAGGCGGCGGTCGAGTTGGCCAAGCACCACGAGCACCGCACCCGCGATCTGCGCCGCGCCGAACAGGTCTGCATCGAGACCCTCGAACGCCTCCAGACCACGGCCCGGCTTTTCACCGCGCTCGACCCTGCCCCCGCCCACACGCTCCTAACCCGCCGCCTCGAACGCATCCGCGCCAAACTGAACAAAGGCCGCGGCGGACGGGACGACTCTTTCCCTGACGAATAGCCGCCGGCAGTGGCACTGGAAGCACCTACTGGGAGCGATACTGGGAGCGCCAGTCTCTCGCTTCTTTATGTCTTCATTGTCAATTGTCCATTGTAAATTGTCAATTCTTTGCTTGAACCCGTCCCCCGCCATGGTGTAAGGTATGCATCCCTTCGTCGGGGCGTAGCGCAGCCCGGTTAGCGCGCCTGGTTCGGGACCAGGAGGCCGGAGGTTCAAATCCTCTCGCCCCGACCATTCTTAAGTTCTTGCCGGGTCTTTGTTTACGACACCCGCCAATGCGAGGCGGCGCGGCTTTGGAAACCTCGAAATGGTGTACCAGTACACCGGAGGCGTTCAAAATGGCCCGCGTGTCCGCCGTGAATTCCCCCCAAATCCGTTTACCAAAGCTCTGTGTCCATCCCGGAAAGAATCTCGCCTATTGCCGCGTAGACGGGAAATTTCACTACTTTGGCCCGGCGGGACAACCCGAAAGCACGGCCAAGTACCGCCAATTCCTTGCCGAAATGTTGACCGGCGGCGTTCCAATCGGCCGGGATGTGAAACGGCCAATCACCGTCTGCGAAATGCTGGATACATACGAGAGGGCACAGGAACGGCTTGTCGGCATTCAGAGTTACGCCGCAATCGGAGTGCGCCAGTTGCGCGACCTGTACGGGCATGAACGGGCACAGGACATTGGCCCCAAGAAACTGAAAACGCTCATGAGGGTCATGGCCGCAAGCACAAGTTATTGCCGGTCCACGGTCAACAAGGTATCCAGCGCGATAAAGGGCATCTTCGGATGGGCCGTTTCCGAAGAACTCATTGAACCGGCAATCTGGCAGTCCTTGACCAGTGTACCGGGACTCCGGGCCGGGGATGCGAAGCGGGAAGGGCGCAAGGTCTTTCCCGTGGATGACACGGTTTTCGAGAACACCCTTGAACACCTTCCCCGAACCCTGCAAGCCGTGTTGCGCCTGTTGAAGTTGACCGGGGCGCGTCCGTCAGAACTACTCACACTTACGCCCGCCATGGTGGACAAGAGCGGCGATGTTTGGACCGCCACATTGCGCCACCACAAGACCGCGCACCGGGGCAAGGTCCGGGTACTCAACTTTGGCCCCAGGGCACAGGAGATTTTGAAACCCTTCCTGTTGCGCGGGGCCAATGAGCCGTGTTTCTCCGCAATGGAAGGATACCGGCAACAGAAAAGCGAGGGGAAGTTGAACCACCGCCACCAACCGAACGCCGAACCCAAAACGGAACGCTGTATCGGCGACTCCTACACAAAGGACAGTTTAGGCAAGGCTGTTGCGCGGGCATGCGACAAAGCCGGGGTTGACCGATGGGTGCCGTATCAGTTGCGCCACAGCGCCGCCACCGCCGCCCGACAAGTGGCGGGGCTTGACGGCGCTCAGGTTATGCTTGGACACAGCGGCATGAACATCACCGAACGATACGCCGAAGTGAATCAGGACAAGGCCAAACAGATCGCCCGTGTGATTGGATAGACCGCGACCGCGCAGACCACGGCGACTGTCATCACGACCATAGCCCCGACGGCACCATGCCGCCTGGGCTTGGCTTCTCCGATACGCCCAAGCCCCCACAGCGCCGCCGTCCGTTTTAGCCATGTCAATCACCCGGCCCGGTTGTCGTTCGTGCCCCACAGGGCGGCACAGAAGGCCGCACGAGGGCGATTCACGGCGGGATGCGGGTATCACGGGGGAAACTGGGGCGGTGTCGGCCACTCCGCGCCCGATAATCGGCACTCACAGGGCCGTACAGAGGACTACCGACGGAGTGTCGAGGGGGGATTGAGCATCCCTTTACGCTCTTGACTGCCCTTGAAAAGCGAACGCCCCCGCCGGTTGGAAGAAGTGCCATCGTTTCCTACAAGCCTGTCGGCCCGGCTGACCGACAAGCTCCTCAGCCGCTGGGGGACAAGAGAAGTATACTACCGTCAGAAGGGTACACGCCATGGACATAACCGCAGCGGATAGGCGACCGGCAACACCGCGGGATGTTGATTGAATCGGAACGCGCGCCCGCCCGGGGGGGGGGGAAGGGGGGAACGCCACAGCCACGCATAGAATGTCCCCCCCGCAGAAAATTTCCAGTGCGAAAAAATACCCCGGCTGGGTGACGGCGACGGCAACCGGACCCCCGACCAAGTAGGGGTACTCCACAGGGGCGGTGCCGGCCGGTGTGCGCAGCGGGGTTTGACATGGGCCGGGGGATGCGGGTAGCATGCGGGCACCAAAAGCCGAAAGCACACCATGCCCTTCCAAACGACACACCAACCTTTTGCGCCAACCTGCCAGTATCCGCGAGGACTGGGCGGACCCTTTCGGCTCCGTGGTACAGGTTGGCGCTCTGTTTTGGGAGAATCACATCATGCCAACGAAGACCCGTCGCACCCCGGCCACCACGGCCAAGACCATCACCCGCACCGCGCCACCGGCCGCACCAGCAACGACGCCCACCCTGTCGCACCTGTTTTTGCGCCACTGCCTTGAGCGCTACCAGGCGAACATAGACCGGCTCCGTGAACTGATTGAGGCGCACCGGTACGAGGCGGCATACGATTTCTTCCAGCAGGACGGTTTCACACCGTATGAACCCTTCTGGGCCGCGTTCGAGAGTATCCCCCAGATTGCGGAGGAGGAGGAGCGGCATGTCAGAATCCGCGCCCGAAACACGGGGGAGGAAACCGCTGAAACGGAGGAGACCTTGCGGCGGATGCGTAGTTTCCGGGCAGGGCAGATGGCGGTATTTTTGTCCTCGATGACGCCGCCGGACCTGGAGCGGCTGGCATAAGACAGTCAATTGGGCATGGTCTTGGGGGTGACAAATCGTGTGCATTCGCGGCCGTTCCAGAGATGTGGCGGCCGTCATCATAAGCAACGAACAAAGAGTGAACGCATACACGCTGCACGAGGTGGTATTAACAGAAAAGGATTCGAGAAAGCGCCTTGTCAGCCAGCGTCCCCGCCGATTCCTCGGCAAGGCCCGGAGCGCAGTCCGAATCCATACCAAGTGTACTACGCCGCATCTTTTCTGTCAAAGTGCCGGAAAGCGGGCCCAGTCGCATGTCGGTAGGCCCCCGTCTGTCGCCGGAGGCCAGGGCGCGGATCGCCGGGGATATCGCCGGGGGGTAAGGACGTGCCCGGCAGTCCGGCCTTGGCGAACCTGGGTGAGACAGAGAAGGTGCGGCGGGCTGATCGGGAGGGTGGGCACGTCCTCGTTCCCAGGGTGAAGCAAGAAGCCCTTCCTGGGCCGCTCACTGCGCCTTTCAACGCAGTTCCGACCAGCACCGCTATGGGTAGTATCCGTCAAAAGAGCGGCAAAGTCAATTCCTCCCCGGACAACACCCGCCCCGCCTGACCCCGTGTCCGGCGGGGCTTTGTGTGTCTGGACGCATCGCCGTTTCGTCATGGCGCGATACGGTTTCGGGCACACTGTACCCTACCGCCGGGGGCAAGGTTGCGCAGCAAAGCAAGATTTCTCTGTTGACGAACACCCTTGAGACGAACCAGTGAACGCCTGCAAGGTTAGTTGCGAAATCTACTATTAATGTATTCATTTCATATCCATTTTACGCCGTGTTGTCGCTGTGTTACATGTGGTTTCAGCAATGACCCGAGACCGAAAGATAACTTGTTTTTGGGCTTATTCAGCCTCCTTGACAAACCCGAAGAAATGCGTAATCTAGCCTTATGTTTTCGCGGGAATTCCGCGATATCTAAAACGCAACAACACAAGGAGAAAACGAAATGCCGAATCTTAACGAACTGATGCCGCTGTCTGAGGCGGCGCGACGGGTGCCCGGTGAACGGACGGTATCTGCTATCTCGGTGTGGCGGTGGACAACTGAGGGCTTGCGGGCTCCAGATGGAAGCCGCGTGAAACTTGCCGCCTACCGATGCGGAAAACGGCTCTGCACGACTGAGGCCGACATGGTGGCATTCTTCGCCGCAGCCGGTGGTCAGACGCCCGCGCTGGCGGCTACCGGGAACGTCACCAATGCTTGACACAACGGACGAGGACGATCCGCTCTGGCTGTACGTGGATATTCCGGAGACGCCATCAGACCTTGACCTCGTGAAGCAACACGCCCAGGCCGCAGCCGTCGCCCCCCAGGGAGGGCGATTGTAACCATGAAGTTGCTCACAGAAAAAGAGGTCTTGCGGCGCTTGGCATTGACTCTGGAACAGATCCGGGAACTTAGTCGAGAGCACCCTTTTCCGCTCCCGGTTTGTGTCTCGGGTGAACCGCGCTGGTTTGCAATCGAAGTCCACAACTGGGCCATGAGCTTGCCGCGTGAAGCGCAGGATAATCCGGCCGAGAATGGGGGCAAAGGATGAGCCAAATAGAACGCCCCCGGCGCTGGGGAAACAGCGACCAGGGGCACACAGGAGCGATAAGCGATTATAGCACGGCCCGCGCATTTCTCGGGACCGTCTATCGCCGTGACATCGTGAACGATGCGCAGCGCCGCATGAAGGATGCCCGCCGCAGGCAGGATCTTGCTTGTGGCCGCGAGGCACGATGGGCGGCGCAGGGCTACTATCTGGCCGCCGCTCTCGAATACTACCAACTCAAGTTGGCACAGGCTGTCATGGAAGGGAGGGCCGCGTTATGACATGCGCAGGATGCCGCCCCTATCGCGGGGCATACCGGCCATTCAACGTTGGCCGCGGTCGGCGCAACCCCTGCCGGCACAGAACCCCCGAACAGGTAAGAGCTTCAGTGAACTGGGAAGCGTTCTACACCGACGCTCTGGGGGAACTGCGCGGCCACGGCCCGTGGCGATCCGCACGGTGCCCGTTCCATGATGACCGACACCCAAGTTTCCGTGTAAACGTCGAAACAGGCTGTTACTGGTGCCCTGTCTGCAATGTGCGCGGGGACGGGTTCGGCTTTCTCATGGCGCGCGACGGACTCACTTTCCGTGAGGCTGTGCAACGCTTGGAGGGGTTCGCGTCATGAGCAATCACGCATCAAACCCCGTGGCGACCGCCGCGCCGCCGACATCGAACCACAACCCGCACTATGCGGACATGACACTCTGCGACCGGCCCGCCGACATTCCAGAGCATAGCGGGAATCACCGCTTCGCCGGGGCATGGATCTACCCAGCCACAGGAAACACGCCCCCGCTCTGCAAGGCGCGGTATGACGGCCCGTCCGCCGGTAAGGGCAAGCCCCAGAAAACCATGCTCTGGTTTCATGCCGAAGCGGGCGATGAATGGGTTGCAGGACTGGGCGGACACACCGCCCCCCTATACGGGGTGCATACCATCCGTCCGGGAAACCCCTGTTTTGTCTGTGAGGGCGAAAAAGCCGCCGCCGCGTTGCACTGCTTGGACGTGCCCGCGGTTGCCATTCCGGGGACCGCATCCGCCGCAACGGTGGACCTTGCACCGCTCGATGGGCTGGACCTGATTCTCTGGCCGGATAACGACAAGGCCGGGGCCGACTGCATGGACAAGCTGGCCGAACGGTTGCGCCGGGGACATCGCCGGATTGACCCGTCCATGCTGGACTTGCCCGAGAAGGGCGACGCCGCCGATCTCGTTGTGTCATGCGACGGGGAGCGCGACCTGCTACGCGACCTGCTCAGTTCCGCCGTGGTAGACGTGCCCGCTCCGCCACCGCCCGAGCCGATGGGCAGGCACTTGCCGGATGACTGGTTCAACGCCAGTATTCCGCCGCGTGAATTCGTGTTCCGGGACATGCTTCCTATCGGCGCGGTATCCCTGCTAGAGGCGACGGGGGGCACAGGCAAAAGTATGCTCTCACTCGAAATGGCCGCGACCGCCACCACGGGGCGGGCCCTCATGTCGTGCATAGAACCGACCGCAGTGCCGTCCAAGGTGGCGCTGCTTGCGCTGGAAGACGAGGAGCGAGAGATTCACCGCCGTTTGAAGCGTGTGGCGCAAGCGTTCAATCTGGAGCGCGACAGCACCGACCTTGTGGCAGTGGCCCGGAATCTCCGGCTGTTTTGTCTACCCGCGTTCACCGTTTGTTCCATTGGCCGCGATGGAATGTTGAACCGGTCTGAGGCTATGGAGCGTCTGGCCGCGGAACTGGCGGAGTTTCAACCGCGCCTGGTCATCGCCGATCCGCTGGCCGGGTTGCTTGGCGGAGTTGTCGAGGAAGCCAGCAACGAGGCCGCTCAGGCGGTAATAGGCTTGCTTCGCGCCGCCATGCCACCGGGGGCCGCGCTGTTGGTTTGCGCCCACACGTCCAAAGCAGAGCGGATGCTGTCAACAACTGCCCGCGGCGCGTCCGCCTGGATGGATGCAAGCAGGCAAGTGCTGGCATTGCGTCCACCCGACAACGGAGACGGTAAGATTCTCGGGGACGAAGCGCCAATCACGGTCATTCTCGAAATGACCAAGAGCAACTATTCCCCGCTGGCCACCCCGGTGTACTTGCAGCGGTGTGTCTTGCCGGACTTTGCCGGTGTACTGAAACCGTTCGACTTCGCGGACTGCAAACAGCGGGCGGCACAGGCACGGACGGCGGAAATTGGCGATGCTGTTCTTGGGGCGCTGGCGGAATCCCCGGTTACGATGAAAGAGGCATGGCCAAGGGGCAACGATGAAGCACGAGCGCGAGGGGATGCGTTCATTGTCGCCTTGAACGTCCGCGCTGGCCGTGACAT
>CALDSM010000124.1 GCA_937923585.1 uncultured bacterium | reverse complement strand
CGGGTCAATGTTCAGATCCCCGGAATGCGCGCGCAGATACCGGACGGAGCACTTCACGTCCTCGATATCGGCGGGCCAATTGTGCGCAGGAGCCATGCGGTACTCCACCGATGCGGCGACATAACCGTTCTCGGCAAACTGCTTTATTTGGCCGCGAAAATCGGTCTTGCTGCCCCCCTGCCATGCGCCGCCGTGAATGCACACCACCGCCGGAAAGGGCCCCGTCCCGCAGCGGGGCCTGGCGAGATCCAGTTTGAGGTCCACGCCGTCCGCGTGGCCATAGACGACATCAAGCGTGATCTCCGGCGACTGGCAGAATCCCGAACATGCTGTCAAACTGGCAACGAGAAGCAGAACAGACAGAACAAGCAACTTTTTGACCATGACCAATCTCCGTGTTTGTTCGGCGGTGGCACAGCGTAACGGAACAGCGCTCCTAATGACCAAGGGCTTTTTCGACAAAGGCATACGCCTGCTGCCGGGCTTCGTCGGGGAAGTCGTGCTCGGCATCGGGGTACACGGCGGCAAGAACGTCCGTTGCGCCATACAGGCCATAGATCTTTCGCGCGGTG
Organism: uncultured bacterium; assembly: GCA_937923585.1. Classification (GTDB taxonomy): domain Bacteria; phylum Hydrogenedentota; class Hydrogenedentia; order Hydrogenedentales; family CAITNO01; genus CAITNO01. Next base: position 2,671 of record CALDSM010000124.1, on the reverse strand, counting down.
TTGATGCAGTCCCTGACTCCTGAGACGTCGAAATTGGCGTCGTGCAACGGCGCATTGACAAAGAGCGGTCTGGGCGCAAGGGCGGACAGCACGCCGGGGAAGTCGAAGGGCATGCGGGCGGGGTCTTTCCCGTACACAGAAGCAATGGTCGGCATGTAACCGTCATGTGTCCAGCCGGTCAGGTCTCCGGCGTAGTATTTTGGAAAGGCCGTAAACCCGCAACTGGAAACGAGCACCCTGATGCGCGGGTCGAAGACGCCGACAAACAGGGTGTTGTGGCCGCCCAGCGAATGGCCCATGCAACCGATGCGCGCGGGGTCAACCTCGGGAAGGCTTGAAAGGCAGTCCACGCAGCGCATGTGGTTCCATATGCCCTTCATGGATGCGCTGCTGTATCCATGCTCGTAAAGTGCCTTGCGCGCCCCTGTGTAATCGCCAAAGCCGGGGTAATCGGGCGCGAGCACAACATACCCCCGTTCGGCCAGTTCCTGGCCGTAGTTCCGGTTCGGCTTGGTGCCCGCGCCGCAAACGATAGCTTTGCCCAGTTCGGAGGTGGGATGAAGACACAGCATGGCGGGAGCCTTCCCGGCGAGCGTCTTCGGAACGAGCAGCAGCGCGGGCAGGCGGTCCCAGCTTTCGACCGCGAGCGTAATCTTCTTCTGGACGTACTTCGGAAAATCCTTCTCCTCCTCAACCCTCATGTCCAGAGGGACCAAGCGGTCGGATTTTGGCAGCGGCCCCATCACCTCCTGCATTGCAGCGGTTATCTGTTCCCGGCGCTTGGCCCAGTCCCCCAGGGTCGTCACGGGACCGGCGTTGCCCGAAGCGTCAATCAGAATGACTGGGCTTGTGTTGACTGCGGAAGTCTCCGCAATGGCCGTCAAGGCGAAAAGCAGCAACAGGACAGGCAGGGAAACAGCCGTCTTCATGTTCGTCTCCACGGTTGCGGCGGTCTGCGAGTGACCGTCATTGAGAAGAGGGTACTGCGTTCGGGGGTGGCCGGATCAAGGAGCGCAAGGGAATCATGGGGACGACGGGCGGAATGAGAAGAATGGGACCGCAAGAAGTGTGTGAAGCGAATTGGGTTGTTGTACGATGGTTGACACGCGGAGTTTCCGACCATGGAGGTGAATGCAATGAACGGTTCTGCGACCCGACGGGCTTTTCTGAAAGACAGTGCCGCATTGGCAACGGCCATGGCGCTGGGGGCTGAAATAGGCGTGGGCGCACAGGAAGCACCCAAGACCGTTCGTGTGGGGATGGTGGGTGTGGGAAACCGGGGAACGGCACTGCTGGGCACGCTGCTGTCGCTGCCCGGCGTGGAGATTCCGGCCGTCTGCGACATCAATGAGGCCAACGCCAAACGCGCGCAGGGCATGGTGGAAGGCAAGCGGGGCAAGACTCCGGAGTTGTACGTCAAAGGCGACCGCGACTGGGAGAACCTCTGCACGCGCGATGATTTGGACGCGGTGATCACAGCGACACCCTGGGAATGGCACACGCCGGTGATGCTGGCGGCGATGCGGGCGGACAAGTACGGCGGCACGGAGGTGCCTGCGGCGCTGACATTGGACGGATGCTGGGCGCTGGTGAAGACTTCCGAGGAAACGGGCAAACCGTGCATGATGCTGGAAAACGTCAACTACTTCGAGAACGTGCTGGCGGTCATGCGCATGGTGCGCGAAGGCGTGCTGGGGGAGATGCTGCACTTCCAGGCGGGTTATCAGCACGAGTGCCGTTCCTACTACTTCACCGACGCCGGCGAACTGACCTGGCGCGGAAAGCATCTTGCGGAGAAGAACGGAAACCTTTATCCCACACACCCCATCGGACCGATTGCGTGGTGGGCCAACGTGAATCGCGGAGATCGTTTTGTCTCCCTTTCGAGTGTCAGCACCAAGTCGCGCGGGCTCAAGGACTACGCGACAGAGAAGTTTGGTCCGGATCATCCCCTGTCCAAACGTGAATATGCCATGGGTGACGTCAACACCTCGACGCTGCGCACGGAGAAGGGGCTCACGGTAACACTCTATTTCGACATGTGTACGCCGCGCCCCTATGACCTCATCTTCCGTGTGCAGGGAACAAAGGGACTGCTTATGGTGGGCAACGACAAGGCGTATATCGAAGGGCTGTCGCCGGAAAAGGATGCCTGGGAGCCCTTCGAGCCCTACGTGAAAAAGTACGCCCACCCCTTGTGGACGGATTTGGAGACTGAAGCCGTGAAGAATGGCGGGCATGGCGGCGGCGACTACATCGTGGTGCAGCAGTTCATTGAGGCGGTGCGCAGAGGGTTTCAGACACCGCAGGACGTGTACGACGCGGCGACCTGGAGCGCCATTGTGCCGCTGAGCATGGATTCGGTGGCGAAGAACGGCGGACTGGTGGAGTTTCCCGATTTCACGCGGGGGAAATGGGAGACCAACGCGGCCATTCCAATACACAGGGCATAAGGCTCCGATGGCCAGTTGCGTCTGACCCCGACAGGGGGCGGACAACAGTAGCCACGGGTGGAGCGAAGCGGAACCCGTGGAAGGAAATGATATTCGTCGTCCCCGGAGGGGGCGAAAAAGATTTCACGCGTGGTCCCATGTGTTCGCCCCCTGCGGGGACGAATACATCGAGATCGGAAGAGCGTCGTGTAGGGAAAGAGTGTAGATCTCGGTGGTCG
>CALDSM010000123.1 GCA_937923585.1 uncultured bacterium | reverse complement strand
GACCACCGAGATCTACACTCTTTCCCTACACGACGCTCTTCCGATCTCCTTTCCAACGGCGTTGGCTTTCGGCCGAATCCGTTCTCCGGCACGCCGCAACAGTTCAGGATGGTCCGCGAGCCGGATTACCGTATCGTCCTCGGGAAGCTCCTCCGAACTCGGGACCCAGAACTTCTGGCGGCAGGAAACGCACTTGCCCGGCTTGCCAAACATTTCAGAGGTAATGCGCATCTTCACGCCGCACAGGCAGTAGAAGCGGATCTCCTGAGGGACAGTCCTCATCCGCTGAACTCCCCATACCCATGTTTTAAATCGCCAACCATGCGTTTCTCCGCCGAAGGTGCCGGGAAATGCATCCCGCCGTCCGGCAACCCATTACCTCGGGAAAGCCTCCCGCGGCAGCCTCATGCCTGCCCGAAGGGTGCTGACCCTGCCTTGGCTTCCATTATACCCAAGTCTTCCCCCCGTGCATCAATCATGGTCACGGTGGGACGGGTGGCCGAAGACGGAATGGCATTCTTCGGAACATCCGGCCGGGGCGGCGGAGTTCGCCTCGCACCACCGGAAAAGGGTATTCTCACGGGAAAAGCGGCAAATACTGCCTGCACCAGCCAAGGAGCGTGAAAGACATGATTCTCGACACCATGGAACATTGGCGTGAATATGTGTGGAAGAGCGGACGGTTTGCGCGCGCATTCGAGTTTCTTGAGGAGTTGCCCGCCGATGCCGCGGACGGACGCTATCCCATAGACGGGGATGCCGTCTACTGCGCGGTGCAGACCTATGAGACCCGCCCGCGCGAGGGCCACCAGTTTGAGGCGCACCGGGTCTACGCCGACATCCAGATCCTGCTATCCGGCGAGGAGTCCATTCTCTGGGCGCCCACACCGGGCCTGGCCGTCGTGAAGCCCTACGAGCCCGACATCGAGTTCTACGCCCTCACCCCCGACCCCACGGAACTGGTGCTGGTGCCCGACCGCTTCTGCGTCCTCTTTCCGCAGGATGCGCATGCCCCCTGCACGACCCACACGGTTGTGTCCAAGGTGCGCAAGGCGGTGATTAAGGTGAAACTGGACTAGAAGCAGCGCCGGGAAGGTGCGGAAGGCCGGTCTCAGCCCGCCGCGACCACAGGTTCGGGCAGATTGCGAACCATGCGCTCCAGTTGGTATCCGAAGCCCGGCCCTGAAATGCTGGACAGATCCACACTGCCGTTGCGCCTTTGGTAGATGCCGGGATGCACGGCCGCCTCGGCCACGCTGGCATCGGGGTAAAACTGCATGGCGTTGGTCTCGACGCCCATGATGGTGCCGCCGTGCGCGGCGAGCAGCACGTGCGGAATCTGGGCGAGCATGGGGTTGGTCAAATCCTGCACCATCAGCGTCATGCCGTGCATGCGTGCCCAGCACAGGCTGAGCAGGGCGCCGGTCTGGGTCTTGCAGGTCTTGAGCGCGACACCGGTCCAGCCCAGTTCCCGTCCCAGCCGGACAAATTTCCAGTCGTGGGCGCTTTCATCCATAAACAGCGGCTTGCGCGCTGACACGCTGTGAACGTCAATGCGGTGCGCCTCCAGGTCGTAGGGAAAGGGCTGCTCCACGTAGAGAATCATTCCGTAAATCTTCGGGTGGGCCGTCAGGAGGCGGTCCAGGATTGCGTTCACATAGGCCGGCTCCTGCACGGTGCTGTTGAAGTCGGTGGACAGCCAGTGTACGCCCTCCTCCAGCGCGATTTGGCCCACCGCCACGAGGCGGTCATAGTCCCAGGCGCTGTCGTTGCCGCACAGTTTCACCTTGAGGCATTTCAGCCCATCTTGGCGAATCCAGTCCCGCAGCAGCACGGGGTAACCGTCGTTGGGCTCGGTGCCGTCACGCTCGCCGGGGTCTATCCAGTCCTTGCCGCCGACGAGATGCCATGCCGGGAGGATGTCCCTGCGCGGCAGGGTGAGGCAGTCGGCGGGATGGCGCCCCGCAAACTGCACATCGGCCCCCTCGGCGGGTTTGAGATAGTGCGCAAGGTCGGCGTTCATCCATTCGGCGTTGTAGGTCTGGTAAATGGGAACTTGGTGCAGTTGGCCATAGGCGTCGTGGAGCGCAATGTCGAAAGCCGAACCGCACACCAGCGCGGCCAGCCAGGGCATTTCCCGCCCGGCGCGATCCTTGTTGAAGGCTTCCCACAGACGCTTCAGTGCTGATTCCTGAAAGGCATGGCCCACTTCGACGGGATGACCGGAACAGTCAAACCCCGCCCATGCGCGGCACAGCGTTTCGCAAAAATCCCGGAGCGCCTGGTGGCGCGGCTCGTAAGGGAGATCGCCGGGCCAGACCCACTGCACGCTGAGCGGCGTCTCGCCCCAGCCCTCGGCAGTGCGCCCGTCACGCCCGCGGACCCGCAGGCAGACACGGGCACAGGTCACACCGGTCAGCGTCTCATGCCCGAACTTGAGCGGAACGCGTGTCTGCACGGGAAGGAAGTAAAGACGCGCGGCCATGGGCCGGATATCGGTCTGTTTGGGCATCGCCGGGGCTCCTAACGAAAAACGGGGGCTGACTCGCCTTTCGGCTGTTTGAAAGGCGTGTCTGTACCCGCTTTTCGCGGCATTCCCGCCTCACCATAAGATGCCGTCAGCATGACTCACTGCACCAGCGAAAAACGGGGACTGACTCCTTTCGGCTGTTTGAAAGGCGTGTCTGTACCCGCTTTTCCCGGCGTTCCCGCGCCACAATAAGATTCCGTCAGCATGACTCACTGCACCAGCGAAAAACGGGGACTGACTCGCCTTTCGGC
>CALDSM010000122.1 GCA_937923585.1 uncultured bacterium | reverse complement strand
GATGACGGCCAGCCCGGACGCATTTCAGTGTGCCGGTTTCGAAGTCGGCAAGACCGTCGAGCGTTTTCCCTGGAAACGGGTGCGCCACGCCGCCGACCTTCCCTGGCCCGCGCCGGGCGCCTCGGTTGTGTTCCATTACGCCCCGCCTGCGGGCAAACTGGACGGGGTGGAAATTTCAGTCCATTACGAAATGTACGACGGCATTCCGCTGCTCGCGAAGTGGTTCACGCTGCACAACGGAAGCGGGAAAGCGGTGCTGCTCGACTCCTTCGTGAATGAGATCCTGGCGGTGGTGGAGGCGGAATCGGTGGTGGATTCTCGGGAACAGTGGGAAGGGCCGAACCTGTACATCGAAAGCGACTATGCCTTCCATGGCATGGACGCCATGACGGGCAACCGCAGCACCAACTGGATTCCAGACCCGCAGTATACGACGCAGGTAAACTACGAACTCAAGTCGCCGGTGCTGATGGAAAGCCGCGCGCCCGTCGGCCCCGGAGTATCGCTGGCTGCCGGGGAATCCTTCGATTCCTTCCGCACCTTTGAACTGGTCCATGACTCGTCCGACCGGGAACGCAGGAGTTTGGCACAGCACCGGATGTACCGGACCATCTGCCCCTGGGCCACGGAAAATCCGATCCTGTTTCATGCGCGGCAGGCGAAGCCTGCGGCCGCGCGGCTGGCCATAGACCAGACGGCCGAAGTCGGCGCGGAAATGGTTATCCTGAGTTTCGGCAGCGGGTTTGACATGGAAAATGACAAGCCCGAATACATCGCCGAGATCAGGGAACTGGTGGACTACGCGCACAGCAAGCATGTGGAACTGGGCGGCTATTCGCTGCTGGCCAGCCGTAAGGTCAGCGAGGAGGACGACGTCATCAACCCGGCCACAGGAAAGCGCGGCGGCGCCATCTTCGGCGATTCGCCCTGTCTGGGCAGCAGGTGGGGCGAACAATATTTCAACAGGATTACCCGTTTCATCGAGCAGACCGGCATGGACATTCTGGAGCATGACGGCTCCTATCCGGGCGACCTGTGCGCATCGGACAAGCATCCCGGCCACAAGGGGCTCAAGGATTCGCAGTGGACGCAATGGAAGAAGATTACGGACTTCTATAAATGGTGCCGGGCACGGGGCACCTATTTGAACGTGCCGGACTGGTACTTCCTGACGGGTTCAAGCAAGACGGGCATGGGCTACCGCGAAGTAAACTGGTCATTGCCGCGGGACCGCCAGATCATCCTGGGCCGCCAGAATATTTTCGATGGCAGTTGGCAGAAGATGCCCAGCATGGGATGGATGTTCGTGCCGCTGGTGGAATACCACGGCGGCGGGGCCGAGGCCACGCTGGAACCCTTGTCGAAGCATTTGGACGCCTATGAGGCGCACCTCGCCCAGAATTTCGGGTCGGGCGTGCAGGCCTGCTACCGCGGCACGCGCTGGTACGACACGGACGAGACCAAGGCCGTGGTCAAGAAGTGGATCAGCTTCTACAAGAAGTACCGCGACATCCTCGACTCGGACATCGTGCATGTGCGGCGCGCCGATACCCGTGACCTGGACTGCATGCTGCATGTTAACCCCTGGGTCAAGGAAAAGGGCCTGGCCATGATCTACAACCCGCTGGACCAGCCGGTGGAGAAGACCGTCACGCTGCCGCTGTACTACACCGGACTGACCGACACCGCCCGGATTCGCGAGCAGGAAGGAAAGCCACGGGAATACAAACTGGATCGGGGGCACAAGGTGGAGATCCCCGTGAAGGTTGCCGCGCATGGCGCCACGTGGTTGGTGGTTGAATGACATGGAACAACGCGGACGAACAGGAGCATATGCCGTATGAAGCAGAACCAACTGGATCGCCGTCATTTTCTCGGCGCGGTGGCGGCAGCGATGGTGCTGCCGGGCTGTGCCGCCCTTTCCAAGAAGAAGAAGGCCGCCGTGCCGCCCAAACGTCAACCCAACATTATCTTCATGCTCATTGATGACATGGGTTATGCCGACGTTGGGTGTTTCGGCAGCACATTCTACGAAACGCCGAACGTTGACCGGCTTGCCGCTTCGGGCATGCGTTTCACGCAGGCCTATGCCGCCTGCCCCGTGTGTTCGCCCACGCGCGCCAGCATCATGACAGGCAAATATCCCGCGCGGCTCAGGCTGACGGATTTCCTGAAGGGCAAGCGAAGTCCCGACGGTTCCCCCCTGCGCCCGGCCGAGTATCGCGATGAACTGCCGCTGGAAGAGGTGACGGTGGCGGAGATCCTGCGGGAGGCAGGCTATGCCACGGGCCACGTGGGCAAATGGCATCTTGGGCCAAAGGGGTTCTGGCCCGAGGACCAGGGATTCGATTTCAATTACGGCGGCTGTCAAAGCGGCATGCCGATGAGCCATTTCTGCCCCGACTGGAAGAACAATCCCCCTATAGAGGGCACCCACAACGGTGAATACCTTGCCGACCGGCTGACCGATGAGGCGTGCCGATTCATTGAGGCCAGGAAGGACGGGCCGTTCTTTCTGAACTTCTGCCATTACTCGGTGCATGTGCCCATACAGGCCAAGGCGGACAAGATCGCAAAGTATGAGGCGAAACTGGCCACCCATCCGCCCCTACCGGGACAGCAGCACAATCCCCACTACGCGGCCATGGTCGAGTCTGTGGACGAAAGCGTGGGCAAGGTGATGGAGACGCTCAAGCGCCTTGGTATCGAAGACAACACGGTGTTCTTTTTCTTCTCCGACAACGGCGGCCTGTCCGTCGAAGAGGGCAAACTCACCCCGGCCACGACAAACGCCCCGCTGCGCGACGGCAAGGGTTATCTGCACGAGGGCGGCATCCGCGAGCCCATGATCGTGTCCTGGCCCGGCACGATAGCCCCCAGAACGGTCTGCGATGAGCCCGTATGCAGCATTGACTTCCTTCCAACGATGGCCGTTGTGGCAGGCATGGATCCGGACATGACGCGCCTTCCGGAGCTTGACGGAATGGACATTTCCGCGCTGTTCGCGGAGCCGCAGGCGCATCTTTCGCGGGACGCACTGTACTGGCACTACCCGCACTTTTCCAACCAGGGCGGCAGGCCTGGCGGCGCAGTGCGCCACGGTGACTGGAAGCTCATCGAAAACTACGAGTTTGGCGACCTCGAACTATACAACCTCAAGCAGGACGTTGGCGAAAGCCGCAATCTGGCCGATGCCCAGCCGGAGCGCGCAAAGAGAATGCTCGAAATGCTCGTTGCATGGCGTCAGCGGGTGGGCGCAAACATGCCGGTCCCCAATCCAGACTATGTGAAGCCAAAGTGAAAACGGAGAGCAGTTCCATGAAGCGATTTCTTCTTGTGATTGTGCTTTTGCCGGTGTGCGGGTTTGCGCAGACCGTGGAGGTGAAGGTCGAGGAGGAGGTGTACAAGTTTGTCAATCCAAACAACGGCTCAGGGCCGCTGTGGGATTATGGCAGCACCAACATCGCCCGCATCGGGGACGATGTGTATGTCAGCCAGCAGGAAACGGGTGAGGGTGTGCCGCTGCTGAGCAACACGCGCTGGCGGTTGCTCAAACGCACACCGGAGGGATGGAAGCCGGTCGCCGAGCAGGCGCAGTTCATCCAGCGCGAGCCCTGCCCGCTGGGTGTCTTCGGCGGCAGTCTCCTGCTTTCGACCAACAACTCCACGCAGCCGCCGGGAACCAAGTACGGCAATTGTGTTCCGCAAGTCATCTGTTTCACCTTTGCCGAGGGCGGCGCAACGCAAACGGTCTTTACGCCGGCATGGGACAAGGAGCATTACTATACTGACCACAGCTACCGGGGCTTCGCCGCGGACCGGGTCACGAAGCAGGCGCTGTTGCTGAACATTGACGCGAAGAGTAGTGAGCAGAATGCGTGCCTCCCGGACGCAGACGGCAAAACTCTGGGGAACGCCTCGGTCAGTTTTCCCATTCGCGCCTGCTACCCGCAGGTGGCGCTACGCGGCAATGCGGTTCATGTCATGGCCATCAGCGACATCGTTGAACCCGTGGAGGAATGGAAGCAGTACAAATTCAACCAGACGAAGGCCACATGGGATTACGTGTTTCGCATCCTGTACTACACCTGCACCCCGGATGTCACGAAGGGCGGATTCAACGCGCCGATTGAAATTGCGAACGTGGACAAGACCGGCGGTGCCATTTCGAACCAGGACCTCTGGCTTAGTCCCAACGGAGAAGCCCATATCCTGTACACCGAGCGCGAAGTTGCCTCCGCTCTGCTGCGGGACAAATTCTTCCCGGACAAGTCTCTCGTCAGTTCCCTGCATCTCGCCGTGGTGAGAGACGGCGCGGTGGTGTCGCGGCGGGTGTTGCATGCGGGCACCGATGCCGTTCAA
>CALDSM010000121.1 GCA_937923585.1 uncultured bacterium | reverse complement strand
TTGTCGCGGCAGCAGGCCTCATCCAGGACGGCGTTTTCCGTCCGGATGGTGAGCTTGCCGCCGCGCGGCATGGCGTCGCGCGCGTTCACGCTCATGTTCATGAGCGCCTGCTCAATCTGCCCCGGATCAACGCGCACCATGTCCAGTCCGTCTCCGGGTATGAAGCACAGTTCCACGCGTTCCCCGATAAGGCGCCGGAGCATGTTGAGCACGCCCTCGATAATACGGTTCAGGTCGGCGGTGACCGGCTGAATGGTCTGGCGGCGGCTGAATGCGAGCAGTTGCTGGGTCAGTTCGGCCGCGCGCTCTGCGGCCTTGCGCACCTCTTCAACCTCATCCCAGGTCGGCGCGCCGGGCGGCTGCATGCGCTGCACCAGGCCGACATTCCCGAGGATGACCTGGAGAAGATTGTTGAAGTCATGGGCGACACCGCCCGCAAACTGGCCCATGGCATCCATCTTCTGGACCTGCCGCAGTTGCTCTTCCAGTCTCTTGCGCTCGCCGATGTCACGAATGTTGCACTGCACGACCCTGCTTTCTCCGGCGCAGTATGCCGTGCCCGTGAACTCCACCGGAATCGCGGCGCCGTCCTTGCGAATCAGACTGACCTCATCGTAGTGAACCTCGTCCTCGCCCGCCAAATGCTCAAAAGCCCAGCGTGACGATGCAATGTCCCTGAAAACGCCGGTTTCCCAGATCTCCCGTCCAACCAGGTCTTCGGGAGAACAGGCCAGCAGGGTGACAATCGCGGGATTCACTTCGATAATCCTGCCCGACGCCGCATCAACTATGACAATGCCGTCCTTGGCCGACTTGAACAGGCTTCCGTAGCGGGCCTGGGACGCCTTTCGTGCGTCCTCGGCGAGTTTTCGGTCCGTGATGTCCTGCAGTGTTCCGGTTACATAGCTGCGCTGCCCTTCGGTAACCGACGCAAGGCCGCGCACCTCCACCCAGAGCCGTTTGCCGGTGGCGGTGAAGATTTCGCACTCCACAACAAACGGGGCTCCGGTGAGAAGGCAGGCAGCCATGCATTCCCGCAAGACGGGCACATACTCGGGCAGGTAGTACTTCAGCCCCTCCGAGAGGCCGGGGGCGTAGTCCCGCCGTTCTTCGATGATTTCATAGAGGCCGTCATTCCACTCGAGCTCGTCCGTGTGGGGGTTGGCTTTCCAGCCGCCCAACCGCGCAATCTTCTGAATCTCCCTGGAGAAATCTTCACTTTTGCGCAGTTCCTCCTCCGCCTGCCGGCGTTCCAGTTCACCGGCGACCCTCACCGACACAAGCTGGAGCAGCCCCTCCACGCGCTTCTGATCTCCGTAATAATCCCGTTTTCTCCCGGTC
>CALDSM010000120.1 GCA_937923585.1 uncultured bacterium | reverse complement strand
ATACGAGATCTGATCGTGACTGGAGTTCAGACGTGTGCTCTTCCGATCTTGTCTTCGGCGAGACGGAAATCAGTTTCTAAGGCCAGCCATTCCAACTATGATTTTTCTGACAGACATCGGCCCCCGGAACAGGAGACTGTTGCGGGGGCCGTGTCTCTCAGCGTCTTGAAAGCAACATCATACAGTTGAAGCATATGACGGGAGGTCGAAAGGCCTCGCCGGAAGACCAATACATGGGGAATACCAGCACGGAAGCACTCGGGAATTTCGCCTTTGTGGTGAGGTTTGCCCCCATGTTGAAGAAATAGGGTCAGTTATTGAGAATTTCTACGAAATTAACTATAACTTCTCTTCTGATAAGTATTTACTTGTAGAAATTTCTTTACGTTATCCATGGAATACTTTAGAGTATGCGGACTCCATTCCAGTCGGTACTGCGACGTGGTTAGGCAGTCTTGTGTGCGGTTGGTTGGGTAAGGTGGTTGATAAGGTGGTTGGTAAGGTGGTTTGGCAAGGTAAGCGAATGAAAATGGTGTAACTGTACCTGCCAATCCGGACCTGCTGACGCTGTTTTGGACGCAGCGATTTAACACGGACAGGGTGGTGCCATCTGCGGGCGAAAGCCTACAAGTACAGGCTTGGCGGGGGTGGCGGCTCCGTGTCTCCTGGTTTCCCATCTTTTGCTGCAACGCCCCCGCCTGTCAGAACGGACCGCCCTGTGCCCATCCGCCGCAGCATATCTGCCCACGCGGTCCCCGGAATTTGGGGTCACGTTTGCCGCTTTGGCGGCTCCGTCGGCGACATCACCTGCAAGCAGGCATTCTCCGGCATTTTGCCGGTTCGCCATATTACGGTACGCGGACGACAGACCAGCACAGACGCGGGAGACTCGGCGGCAACCATTCGGTTCCGGCCCCGCACGCACCAGATGATTCGAAGCCAATTCGAAGGAGCATGAAGTCATGATGCAGACAAGGATTACGGAGCCCGGCAGTCACAGTGCGGGCACACCGCTCACGATCATGCAACAAACACTTCCGGGTGCGGGCGGGGGTGACCGAAGAGCCGTCTTCAGTGACTGGGCGGGAGGTTGGACGCGCGCCGCCGCCCGGATCCTGCCGGTTGTGCTGTTTCTGGCGGCCGGGTTTGTCCTGCCGGCCCAGGCGGTGTTCATGGTGCATGATTTCTATCTGCCCATGCCGGAGTCCCAGGTGCGCGCCTCGCTGCTTGCGCTCCAGTCGGGCACGGGCTCAACCATAGACGCCGTGACGTCCATTGTCGTTTCCGGCAACGGCACCGTGGTCCACTATGACCAGTGGGAGGACGGGTACGAGACAGACATCAACAACCCGGTGCAGCCGTCCACCAGGATATGGGGTGACGGCAACGACACCAACGGCGTGCCGCCGGGCTATGCCAACGATCCGGCCGGCCTTTCCCGCGGGGCGGTGATCAGCCTGCGCAATCTGGTTGCCATTCCGCGGAACGCATCGATCCAACTCTATGACGGGCGCGACCGGGTCACCGCCAGCAAGGCACTGGTGGTTTCGCGCGCAAGCTGGGCCACGACCCCCGGCACGGTGCTCGCGGGAGCGGTCCAGGTGAACGCCACCATTGACTACGGCACCAGTTTCATCAGCCCCATCGGGCAGGATGTCAGCGCCAGTTCCATGTTCGAATATGTGGGCCTGTTTGTCATGGCCGCCGAAAACAACACCTCCGTCACCATTGACGCGGACGGCGCGGGCCCGGCCGCTCCGGCCACCGTTGTGTTGAACCAGGGAGAGTCTTACCACCTGAACGGCGGCATCTTGAAGGGCGCCACGGTGAGCGCGTCGAAACCGGTGCAGGCGCACCTGTTTACCGGTGACATCAACGCGAACTATGAGTCACGCCGCTTCAATCTGTTCCCGGTGGACCAGTGGTACAGCAGCTATATCACGCCGGTCGGAACCGCCGCCGACGGTGACCAGTGCTATGCATTCCTGTACAACCCGGGTGGGGCGGCAATCACAATCAACTACGCGACGCGCACCGGTTCCGGCGCCATCCCCGTCGGGGCGGGTGCGGTGGTCCAGTGGCAGGTGCCGCAGAATTCGGGCGCCCAGTTCACCAGCGCCGGCGGACAGGCCTTCTTCGCGCTGAGCACCGTGGGCGCCAATCCCTCCGCGAACAACGTGCATGACTGGGGCTTCTCGCTGGTGCCCGAGGACGCGCTGACCAGCCAGGCGGTGGTTGGGTGGGGCCCCGGCAGCAGCGACCTCACCCAGAACGGCAGCCCGGTTTGGGTGGCGCCCAAGTCGGCGGCGCGCATTTACGTGGACTACAACGGCGACGGAAACGGACCGTTGACCGACCCGCTCGGCAACAAGTATGACGTTCACCATGACCTGGCGGCGCTGGAATCCAAGACCGTCTATGATCCCGACAAGGACCAGACCGCCATGCGCCTGTACACCACCGACGGCACGCTTTTTGCCGCCGCGTGGGGGCAGGATCCGGCCGTGGCCGGCCCTGCAAACCCCTATCTTGACCTAGGCACCACGGTCCTTCCCCTTCCCTTCCCGATTATCCGCAAGAGCAGCCGCATCATCACGGACAACGGCGCCGTCGGCCTCAGCATTGGCGACGTTCTCGAGTACAAGGTGGAAGTGGACAACAAGGGGTTGCTCCCGCTTGGTAACACGCTTGTCGTGGACGCGCTTCCCCCGGCAATCTCCTACCAAGCGGGCACCGCAAAATGGAACGGAACCGCCATAGCGGACGATGCAGCGGGAGCGACCATCTTCCCGCTGGACGAGTCGGGCTACACCATTCCGGTCATTCTGCGGAACGGCACCAGCATTTTCACGTACAACGTGCTCATTGTGGGTTCGGGCACGATACGAAACACCGTGGCAGCCGAGGGATACGGGCTCATCTACGAGCATGAGATTGAGGTGCCGCCCCCCGCCGGCAGCAACCCATGCTCCCTTGAATTCACCGACGCGGGCGCGACTCCCGTGGGCGCCTATGCGTCCGATGCGGACATATATGTGCGCCTGACCGATCCCGACGGAAACGCCGACCCCCTGGCGGCGGAGACTTTCTCCGTTACAGTCAACAACGACACGAAGGGCGATTCGGAGACGATCATCCTGGCGGAAACGGGCATAAGCACCGGCGTCTTCTTCAGCGCCGCACTGCCCTCCTCGACCACTACGGGTCTTGGCGTGGATGACGGCGTCCTGTACGCCCAGGCCGGCGATGCCCTGTCGGTTGTCCACATAGATCCGCTGTTTGGCGATTCGTGCAGCGGCGCCGCGGGCATTGCCGTGCCCTCGGAGGCGAAGCAGCTTTATCTGAACACCGATGGCGGCGACGATGACACGACCGGCGCACTAGACCGGATTAATCCCTCCGCGACCGGCGACGCCACCACCTCGCAGACCGCGGTTCTGAGCGCGAGTTCGACGGTGGCGGTGGATGCCACCAGCACCACATCGGGCAATTTTGTGGCGACAACCTCCCCGGTGTTTGACGCTGCGACGACGACCACCGGCACCACCCAGAACTACACGTTCTCGCACACTACCGGAGTC
>CALDSM010000119.1 GCA_937923585.1 uncultured bacterium | reverse complement strand
CATTCGGCACTGTGCACCGCGCCCACGCCTCCACGGAGGGCGTCACCCATTTCATCGGCCAGAGCGCCGCGGGCTTTCTTGTGGCCAAGGAAATGGAATACTTCGGCAAGGTGTTGAGCAATCCCGAGCGCCCGCTGGTGGCCATTCTCGGCGGGGCCAAGGTGTCGGACAAGATTCTGGTCATCGAGAACCTCCTCAATCTGGTGGACACGCTGGTCATCGGCGGCGGCATGGTCTTCACGTTCATGAAGGCCCAGGGTTTGGAAATCGGCAAGTCGCTGCTGGACGAGGCCGGTATTGACGTGGCCAAAAACGTCATGGCCAAGGCTGCGGAAAAGGGCGTGAAGCTCCTCCTTCCGGTGGATTACGTGGTTGCCGACGCGTTCTCGAACGACGCGAACACGCGGGTGGTCGGCGCCGAATCCATTCCCGAGGGCTGGATGGGCCTGGACATCGGCCCCGAGACGATCAAGCTGTTCTGCGCCGCGGTTGCCGAAGCGGGCATGGTCGTGTGGAACGGCCCGGCGGGCGTGTTTGAAATGCCGAAGTTCGCGGCGGGCACGCGCGCGCTGGCCGAGGCCATGGCGGCGAGCAGGGCCACGACGATTATCGGCGGCGGTGACACGGCCGCCGCTGTGGTACAATTCGGCCTTGACGCGAAAATGTCCCACGTGTCCACGGGCGGCGGCGCGTCGCTCGAAATGCTCGAAGGCAAGGAGCTTCCCGGCCTTGCCGCACTGACAGACAAACCGGGCGGATGCTGCTGCAGCGGGTGCTGCTAGGCATCGGCCCCCAAACCTACCCGCGCTCGGCCGCAAGCGGCACCTGCGGCGCGCTGGGCACGGGCGAATCGAAGAAGGAATAGGTGTTATGCCCCTGACGAAAGACAAGAAGCTGGAGCTGATCAAGCAGCACGGCAAGACCGAGGTGGACACGGGTTCGCCCGAGGTGCAGGTCGCGATGCTCACCGAGCGCATCAACCACCTCACCGAGCACACCAAGGTGCATGCGAAGGACTTCGCGTGCCGCCGGGGCCTGCTCAAACTGGTGGGCAAGCGCCGCAACCTGCTCAACTACGTCAAGAAGAACGACGTTGAGCGGTACCGCGCGCTCATCAAGACACTGGGCCTGCGCAAATAATCCGGGGCCGGGGCGGCACGCGCCGCCCCGGCGCCGTCCTTTTCGCGGACCCCCACAGACGGGCAAAAAGCCCCGCGCCGCGCGCGTCCAAGCGACCCGCGCGGCCCTGTCATGAATGGAAAAGGAAAGAAGGAAAAGAATGAAACGCATGTGGAAAGTCTCTACGGGAGCCGTTTCATCACAAAGGAGCCATTGACATGGTAGAACGTCTCTCCGTCATGGTCGGCCCGGACGCAATCGAGTTCGAGACCGGCCGAATCGCAAAGCAGGCCCATGGGGCAGTCATCTGCCGCAGCGGCGACACGATGGTCCTCTCGGCCGTCGTGGTCGCCCCCGAAGGCAAACCGGGGCAGGATTTCTTCCCCCTCACCGTGGACTACCGCGAAAAGTTCTACTCGGTGGGCCAGATCCCCGGCAATTTCTTCCGCCGCGAGTCCCGGCCCTCCGAGCGCGAGATCCTCGTGTGCCGCCTGACCGACCGGCCCATCCGGCCGCTCTTCCCCAAGGGTTTCACCAATGAAACCCTCGTGTGCCAGACGGTTCTGTCGGCCGACAACGTGCATGACCCCGACGTGCTGTCCATCAACGCCGCCTCCGCCGCGCTGCACATCTCCAAGATCCCCCTCTCCGAGCCGATCGGCGCCGTCCGCGTCGGCCACATCGGAGGCGAATTCGTGGTCAACCCCGCCATTGACCAGATGTCCCTGAGCCTGCTGGACATCGTCGTGGCAGGCACCAAAGACGCCCTGTGCATGGTCGAGGGCCGCGCCCTCGAAGTGACCGAGGAGTTCATGGTCGAGGCGCTGGAATTTGCCCACGGCCACATCAAGACCATCATTGCGGGCATTGAGGAGCTGCGCGAGCGCGCGGGCGTGCCCAAGATGGAGGTCGAGCCGCCGGTCGTGGACCCCGAAGTGGTCGCCGATGTCGAGGCGCTTGCCGCCGCGCGCCTCGCCGAGGCGCTCGCGATTCGCGAGAAGCAGCTGCGCTACGACACCATAGACGCCGTCAAGGCCGAGGTCGCCGAGACGCTCAAGGCCAAGTACGGCGACGAGCTGTACGAGACCCGCGCCGGCATGATCGCCGACGCATACGGCAAACTCAAGAAAAGCACCATGCGCATGGCGGTGGTCAACACAAACGTCCGCATGGACGGACGCCAGCTTACCGAGGTGCGCCCCATCAGCATCGAGGTCGGCGTGCTGCCCCGCGCCCACGGTTCGGCCCTGTTCACCCGCGGCGAGACCCAGACCATCGTGGCCACCACGCTGGGCACCAGCCGCGATGAAATGCGGCTCGACGAGCTCACCGGGGACGAGTTCCGCAAGTTCTTCCTGCACTACAATTTCCCGCCCTGGTCCGTGGGCGAAGTGCGCCGCATCACCGGCCCGGGCCGCCGCGAAGTCGGCCACGGCAAGCTGGCCGAGCGCGCCATTGAGTCCGTGCTGACCTTTCTGCGCCAGGACGAGACAACCGAGAACCCGATTGACTTCCCCTACGTCATCCGCATCGTCTCCGAAGTGACCGAGAGCAACGGCTCCAGCTCGATGGCGACCGTGTGCGGCGGCTCGCTGAGCCTCATGGACGCGGGCGTGCCCCTCAAGGACGCCGTGGCCGGCATCGCCATGGGCCTGATCAAGGAAGGCGACGAAATCCGCATCCTGTCCGACATCCTGGGCGACGAGGATCACCTGGGCGACATGGACTTCAAGGTCTGCGGCACGAAGCACGGCATCACCGCGTTCCAATTGGATACGAAGGTGAAGGGCCTGAGCCGCGAGGTGATGGAGCGTGCGCTGAACCAGGCGCGCGAAGGCCGCGAGCACATCCTCGGCAAGATGAACGCCGCGATCAGCGAACCGCGCGCCGACATCTCCCCGTATGCGCCGCGCATCTACACCATCCGGATTGACCCCGACAAGATCCGCGAAGTCATCGGACCGGGCGGCAAGGTCATCCGCGAGATCCAGAGCAGCACGGGCTCGGAAATCGAAATCCAGGACGACGGCACGGTCAACGTGGCGGCGGTCAACCAGGCCAACGCCGAGGCCGCCATCAACATGATCAAGGAAATCGTGGCCGAGGTTGAGGTCGGAAAGATCTACCACGGCACCATCACGCGCATCATGAACTTCGGCGCCTTCTGCACCGTCATGGGCAACAAGGAAGGCCTGATTCACATCTCCGAGCTGGCCCCCTACCGCATCGGCGAGGTGACCGACGCCGTCAACATCGGCGACGAGGTGGACATCAAGGTCATCGAAATAGACAAGATGGGCCGGGTCAACCTGTCCAAGGTTGCCGCGGACCGCGAACTGGGCCGCATAGACGAGTCCGAGTTCCCGCCTGACCAGGGTGGTGATCGCGGCGATCGCGGCGGCTACGGCGGCGGGCGCGGCGGTGATCGCGGCGGACGCGGCGGTGATCGCGGCGGGCGCGGC
>CALDSM010000118.1 GCA_937923585.1 uncultured bacterium | reverse complement strand
GCCGCCATCGCCGGAAACGTACCGGACGTAGTCGTAGTCGGGCGCGGTCTTCCAGTAGTTGTCCGCCGCGTCGAGCAGCGCCTGCCGCGCTTCGGGCACGGACGGGCACAGGTAGCCGGGTCGGCCGATGGCCTCGACGGCGGCCCATTCGGGCGGACCCGACCCGGCGTTGGCGGGAATGTGCGTCAGCGTGTCCAGGCCCCACGACTTGAAGAAGGCAACGACATCCTTCTGCGGGAGTTCGGACCCGCCGGTCTCGAAGGTGTTCGCACCCGCCAGCACGTAGTTGAGCACGTTGCGTTCCCACTCGGCCTGCGTCCATTTGCGGCCGTGGGTCAGTTCGCGGATGGTTGCGCCCTGCCACGCGAGCAGCCCGCGAATCTTGAACGCGGGCGCGGTGCGTTCTTCCAGCCTGTCAGGAAGTTCAATACCGTTTCCCGTCTGCTGCAACGCGCGCAGGATGGCGCCCACTGCGTACAGCACGCCGCGCTCGTCCACGCCCGCGGCCAGGACGGTCCGCGTGACATCGTTCTGGCACAGCTTCAGCACGTAACCCTCGCCGCCCGGGTCAAGGGCCGTCGGCAGGGGGATGCGCGCCTGCTTCAGTTGGGAGGCGAGGACCGCGTGGTGCGCAGGGGTGCCCAGCACCACGGCCAGGCCGGCGGCCGGCATCTCCTGCGACAGTTCGGCGGTCAGGTGCGCCTCGGTGAGGCGTTCCACGAGGAGACCGGCGGCCTTTTGTTCGACCGGCGAAGCCTGCGCGCCGACGACCACGCGGACGGACTCCGCATGGGCGGAAAGGGCGAGCATGGCGATTAGTGTTGACGTCGTGAGCAAACGCGGCATGGCAGGATTCCTTTCCCTCGTAGCGTATCACGGAGACCGTCGGCACTGGGAGCGCCGGCATCCCTGCCGGCAGGATTTGGCGAGAACACAGCCGGCGAGACGCCGGCGCTCCCAGTAGCGGCACTTCTGGCGATGGCGTTTTCAGTTGCCTTTCTCCGGGGCGGGTGGTAGCATGGTTGTTCCCCGCCGATTCGGGCGGGCAACGGCAAGGAGAATGACCATGCGAATGACGGCAACTTTGGCGCTGCTGGCGGTTCTGTGCGGACTGGCCGGCGCGGCGGACTGGGAATCGATCACGCCGGGGGCGGACCTGGCGGGATGGAAGGCCGAGGGCGGCGAGTGGACGGTGCAGGACGGGGTTCTGTCGGGCAAGGCGATGAAGGACCAGAACTGCTGGCTGGTCTACCAGAAAAAAGAGTTCGCGGACGTTGAGATTGAGGTGGAGTTCCGCACGCCGGTGCCGACGAACGGCGGGGTGCAGTTCCGGTCGCAGTGGCTGCCGCGGGTGTCGCTGAAGGACGGCGAGACGGTGGACACGGCGCCGAAACAGATGTACGGCTACCAGGCGGGCATCGAGACGCGGCAGCGTCCGGCGACGGGCCGGCTGGTGGACGAGAACGGGCGCGGCCCGCTGGTGAACGATGCGGCCGAGGCGGCCTACCTGACGCTCAAGCAGAAAGACTGGAACAAGATGCGCGTCGTGGCCAGGGGCAGCATGATCGAAATCTACCTGCACGACGTGCTGGCGGCGAAATTCGAGGACGAGGTTTATCTCAAGGGGCTGATCGCGCTGCAGTCGTTCGCGTTCGACCAGCAGGACCCCTTCGCGGTGATGGAATACCGCAACATCCGCGTGAAGGACTACGGACGCGAAGGCGAGTGGCGCGCGCTGTTCAACGGCAAGGACTTTGACGGCTGGAAGCAATGGGGCGCGGAGGACTGGTCGGTCAAGGACGGCATCATTGACGGGCACAGCGGCCCGAAGAAGAGCGAGGGCTACCTGGCCACGGTGGAGACGTTCCAGGACTTCCGCGTGCGCGGCGGCTTCAAGATGCTGGGCGCGGGCAACTACGGCCTGTTCTACCATTCGAGCATCACGCTGAAGGACGACGGCTATCCGATCATATCGGGCCTGCAGGGCGAGGTGGCGCCGGACTACCCGTCGCCGACAGGATGGGCGTATGAGAGCTACAAGCGGGGCTGGCTGGTGAAACCCGACCCGAACGCGCCCGCGGCCATGGCGCTGCGCCGCAATGAATGGAACGAGATTGAAATTCGGACTGTGGGCAACCACGTGACCACCTGGGTCAACGGCATGCGGACGCTGGACCTGGTGGACGAGAAGCAGTTGCTGACCGAGGGCTTCTTCGCGCTGCAACTGCATGCCGGCGGCGCAGAGGGCATCCTGTGGAAGGATTTGTATGTGCTGAAATAGGCGGCGGGATATGTTTCAGGTTCACGATGTGGGACAGCCGAAAACGGCTGTCCCACTCTTAATTGGGAGAACCTCAACCAGGAGTTGATTTCCAGCGCATGCTGCGGGGAAATGGGCAAGGGCTGTCTCGCGCTTTCAGCGCTCATATTCCTCATGCATGGTTTCCGCATCCCCGGGGCGTTGCCCCGGGCTGGCATATCATGCGCCTTCGGCGCGCGGGGAAACATGTCTATCCCGTTGCTTGAGGCGCTGGAATTCAATGCAGTGCGGCACACGCCCCCGGCACAAGGCACTGTGCGCCCGCCAATGCTCGGAAGGTCTCCGTGTTCCCACGCGCCAAAGGCGCACAATAGGATAGCCTGGGGCAACGCCCCAGGAAACCCAATCATCACGGAATCCAAGCGCTGAAAGCGATAGACAAACGTGCCTTGTCACAAAACACAGGGGACCCATTTGTAAGGCAGTCCCCTTCAAAGAAAACCGGCCCCGCGGCGAACCGCGGGGCCGGTGGCAGTCTGATGATTGGATTGTCCGGACCTAGAAGATAAACGCCGGTTCCAGAACCGCTTCGTAATTCACTTCCTTGTCGGAGAAGGGGAAGCTGGTGGTCTCGAACACGCCCGTTCCGGTGCGCATGAGCGCGCGGGCCGTGCCGAGCACGGGGGCCACGCCGATCAGGTACCCGAGCGGCTTGCCCTTCTTGAGGTTCTTGTCGAAGGTCATCGGGATTTCGGCCCAGCCCAGCATGATGTTCGACAGGCCGCGGCCCAATTTGGTCAGCGATTTCTCAAGGCCCGTCGGCTTGGGCAGGTCCACGTCCGGATTGTAGGTCTGGGCGGAAACCATGGTTGCGGCCAGCACGGCCATCGCCGCGAGCACCATCGCAATACGTTTCGTACTCAAAGCACTATCCTCCGCAGTTACAAAAAAGGACACGACTGGCCCTTCTCGACTCTGGTTCAGTGTAGCACAGGGTTTTACCGTTGTCAACAGTTAATCCCCCGGCGAGAGATCCCCCGAAAAACGCCCCATGCGGATTCGCAACTTGCGGGCAACTTTGGTGGCATTCATGCGCGGGCCTCCTTGGTTTCGTTGGGGTTGCGACTCTGAACACCACGATTCTGACGCGCCAGGGAGGTCTCCGCAAGGTCGAAAAGATCCCCCAAGAAAATCACAGAAGACACCTGTCCGAAGCAGCAAGCATCGACGCCACATATACTTGCCTCAATACACCCTCAATTCTTGGGGGAAGCCCTGAAGAACAAATGGGAACCGGTGCCGTGGTCCAAGGCGTCAATGGCGGAAATTCTGGCGCACAGGGCATTGTCATTTGTGCGGCACGGCTTGGGAGGCTCTCTTGGGGTGTCTTCACGGTCTTGCGTTTTCCCCGCGCTTAACGGGAATCGGCCCCGGCCCGGCGGACGGATGCGCCAGTGCAGTGAGTCATTCTGATGGCATCTTGTCTTGACGCGAGAATGCCACGAAAAGCAGGTACAGACACGCCTTTCAAACTGCCGAAAGGCGCGTCAGTCCCCGTTTTCGCTTGGTCTTCTTTGTTTGTTCAAGTGGCACCAATTGTGACCCACCACACTAGTCTCCCGGATGGGCATTGTCGAACAGGTCCGGCCCGTCCGGCCCGCGCTTGCAGCCCCCCTCGCAGCCGTCCCAGCAGTAGGTGCAGAGGCTGCTTTTCGGGAGCGTCGTGGATTCGACGAGGTCGTCGAGCCGCTGGTACTTGAGGGTGGTCAGGCCGAGGCGCAGGCCGATCCGCTCCACCATGGCGGCGTATCGCTCCGAATCGGGATCGGCATACTCGTCCAGATGCGCATTGGCGTCGCCCTCGAGTTCCTTGATTGCGCGGCGGGCGGCCAGGTCCATTTCCGATTTGGAGCGGGAGAAGTTGAGGAACTTGCACCCGTGCACGAGCGGCGGACAGGCCGGGCGCATGTGCACTTCGAGCGCGCCCGCGTCATAAAGCCGCTGCACGGTGTCCTTGAGCTGGGTGCCGCGCACGATGGAGTCCTCGCAGAACAGCAGACGCCTGCCCTTGATCAGTTCTTTTGTCGGGATAAGCTTCATCCGTGCCACCAGGTCGCGGACCTCCTGCACCTGCGGCATGAAACTGCGCGGCCAGGTGGGGGTGTACTTGGCGAAGGGTCGGCCGTAGGGCAGGCGCTTCTCGTTGGCGTAGCCGATGGCGTGGCCCGTGCCCGAATCGGGAATGCCGGCAACCAGGTCCACCTCGACATCATCGCGCCGGGCCAGTGCCGCGCCGCACCGGTAGCGGACGTATTCCGTGTTGACGCCCTCGTAGCTCGACGCCGGGAAGCCGTAGTAGACCCACAGGAAGGTGCAGATGCGCATGTCGTCGCCGGGGGCCACGCGCTGCTCCGCGCCGTCCCGCGTGATGCGGACGATTTCCCCCGGTCCGAGATAGCTGACGATGTCGTAGCCCAGGTTGGGAAAGGCCGTGGTTTCCATGGTCACGGCATGCGCCTCGTCCCCCTTGCGGCCGAGCACGATGGGGGTGCGGCCGTAGCGGTCGCGCGCGGCGTACACGGCGCCCGACTCGGTGAGCAGCAGCATCGAGCAGGACCCTTCAATGGCCTGCTGCGCAATCTGGATGCCCTCCTCAAAGGTGGCTCCCTGGTTTATCAGCGTGGCGACCAGTTCGGTGGGGTTGATGCCGCCGCCGCTCATCTCGGAGAAATGCGTGGCCCGCTTGTGGAACGCCCGCGCGGCGATGGCGTCGAGATTGTTGATCTTGCCCACGGTCACCAGCGCGTACGCGCCGAGATGCGACCCGATGATCAGCGGCTGCGATTCGGTGTCGCTGATCACGCCGATGCCAGCGGACCCGCGCATGCCGGGGATGTCCGACTCGAACTTGGTGCGGAACTGGGCGTTGCTGATGTCGTGAATGTTGCGCACGAACCCGCCGTCGCCGAGCACGGCCAGCCCGCCCCGGCAGGTGCCCAAGTGGGAATGGTAGTCAGTGCCGTAGAACAGGTCGAGCGAGCAGTCGCCCTTGGAAACCACGCCGAAGAAACCACCCATGACGATAGACCCTCTTGTGCCGGTTTGGGACATTGCAGCCATTGGAACCGCCGCGCCGCATCCGGCCGCATTTCCGGTAGGGCAGGCGGGGACGATCCTACATGAGCCCGTTACGGGCGCGCAACCGGAAGATGGGTGCCGGTTCCGGGCGGCACGGAAGGGCGTGGAATTTCAGGGAGTCCGTGGACAGCGTGGGACGCATGTTGCGCTTGTTTGTCAGAACCCACCATTCTGCCGCCCCGATGTCCACTTCCCAGTACTCCCATCCCACCCTCGGCCTCAGGGCAAACAAATCTGCACCTCATTGGAAGAATGCAGACTTCTCTTCACCGTTATTCCCGCGAAGGGGGCCTTCCAAGAATGCCTGGCACGCCCGAAATGGGCTGCACAATTCGAGTGAAGATGCCTCTTTTCCGTCATTCCCGCGAAGGCGGGAATCCAGGCTTGCCAAGGACTTACGCATACGCGCGGCCCTCTGGATTCCCGCCTTCGCGGGAATGACGGAGAGGGCGGTTTCGGTGTGTTGGCATTTTTGGAAGACCCTGAAGGCGGGAATGCCGGTGAGCGGTTTGGACCATGAGGAATTCCGGCATCCAGCAGTATCAGATGCGTTCGCCCAACCCTGGCCTGAACCGCGTGTCATCCGGAGCGCCGCGTATGCTACATTTGGGCGACCCAGGAGGATCGTGTTTCCATGTCGCTGGTGTTGCTGCTGGCCGCGGCGGCCGCATTGGGCCGTCTTGCCGGACGGGTGCTGCCGATGGGCGCAGGCGTCGAGGGCTGGATGTTCCGGCTGGCGACGGGCCTGTCCGGCTGCGCCGTGCTGGTGCTTGCCGCGGGCGCCCATTCCCTGCTTGCCGCACAGACGGTGCTGTTTGGCGCGGTGCTCGCCGGACTGGCGGTCGAAGCGTCCGGATGGGGGCGCGGCCCTTCCGTTCAGCGGGAGATTGCGGACCCCGCAGGAGCCTCCGGGATGGGGCCGGTCTCTGTGGCGCGTTTCGAACGCCTGGAATGGGCTTGTTTGTCCATCGTGGCGCTGGGGCTGGCCATGGCATTCTTCGCGGCCTGGGCTCCCGCATCAGACCCGGCCTCCACGGGCGGCCCGCTGATGCAGGCCAAGGGGCACGCGCTGGCGGGCGGCATGGAATTGCTGCCCAACCTCGCCGGTGAGGGCGGCCCGCCCCTGATGACGGCGCTGTATGCGGCGGTATTTTATGGCAGCGGCGAACGTCCCACGGTGCTGTTGGGGTGGGTCATGGGGTTGCTGGCCTGTGCGGCGGTGCATGTGCTGGGGCGGCGCATGGCGGGCCCGAAAGCGGGTACGGCTGCGGCCGCGGTGTTTGCCTCCATGCCGGTTTTTTTTCATCAGGCATCCACGGCTGCGACGGGGCTGGCCCAGGCCCTGTTTGTCATGGCGGCCCTGGCGGCGCTGCTGGCGTGGATGGATGAGGGTAATCCGGGCCGTCTCGCGCTGGCGGGATGGATGGCCGGCTCGGCGGTGGGCGTCAGTCACGCCTGTATCCCCTTTGCACTGCTGCTGCCGATCATTGCGTTGTTCGGGGCGGGCGGCAGGCTCGACAGGGCTGGGCGGGGCGCCCGCCTTCGCGGGGCGCTGGGGTTGCTGCTGGCGACGGCACTGGGCACGTCTCCATTTCTGCTCCGCACCTGGCTGGTCACGGGAGACCCCGTTTATCCATGCTTCCAGTCCGTGTTCTCCGTGAAGACGAACATGGCGCCTTTTGTTGCCGCGATGACAGCCGATCCCGCCTTTGCCCGCGACGGTTTCCAGTGGAGTGAGTTTTTGCGCTATCCATGGGATGTGATCATGCGCCCGCAGCAGTTCGGCGGCTGGACGCGCTCGCCCGGCGGTCTGTTGATTGCGCTGGGTGTGCCGGGGTTGCTGTACGGCGGCCGCCGCGTTTGGAGATCGGAAGAGCACACGTCTGAACTCCAGTCACGATCAGATCTCGT
>CALDSM010000117.1 GCA_937923585.1 uncultured bacterium | reverse complement strand
ATACGAGATCTGATCGTGACTGGAGTTCAGACGTGTGCTCTTCCGATCTCCCTTGATTGCCGATGGGGGGAAAGTGCTGCGAAACCGAATTGTCCGCCGAGGCAGGCAGGCTCGCCGCCCCATTCGTCAGCAGAGAACGCTCCTCGCTGAGCCGGTTCGGTGCCACGGAAGTCACGCGCGAGTAGTTGGATTCGAACAGTGCCCGCTCCTCGGCCGTGGCCGGGCGACAGCCAAGCCCCGGGGATTGTTCCGATGCAGCGCTTTTCGGCAGCGCGGGGGCGGAACTAACCTCCACCCCCGTCACCCCGGACGTTTGTTCAAGCGCCGGCAGGTTGCCGGAGGCGACCTGAACAAACAGCCTCCCTTCGGGTGCAAGCGTCACGATGTGACCGCCGGCCTTTTCAAGCCCGGCTTTGAGTGACGGCAAATCGGCCCGGCTGTCGAATGAAACCCACACGCCCACGGCATCCTGCGCATACGCAGCCGGCACTTGGAATACCGCAGCCAGAGAAAGGAAGATCGAAATTCCAAAGACCACCCAAAAACCGCTCGTGGAAGACATTAATCACTCCCCTGTCAGTACGAACCGCTGTACGATGTGCGCCAAATTCGAACTATCCGCAGATACATTGTAATTGGAGGAGGGTGCAGGTTCAAGGAAACATTCTTTCCAAAAGAACGGCGCTGAAGACCGTCCGCAACGTTTGCCCCTTGCTTCTGCAGTCAGCGGCCGTGACTTCTCAGAACTTCGCAGGGCAGTCGCAATACACCGTCTGCAACGCCTGGGTCGGCATAAAATACGTTGTGAAAATTGTCATCTAGTGTAGTGAATCGCAATTGATGCCACTTGAACAAACAAAGAAGACCAAGCGAAAAACAGGGACTGACTCGCCTTTCGGCAGTTTGAAAGGCGTGTCTGTACCTGCTTTTCGCGACATTTTCGCGTCAACATAAGATGCCATCAGGATGACTCACCACACTACTATATAGGTGAAACGTTGCCTGCATGCTCGGGACCTGTTGTCAGCGAAACAGCCCCGTAAGACGGGGACATCCTGTAGCCAAATCCACTCTATTTAGTGCATTAGAAGAACGGACCCTTGTATCTGGTGTAGGAACCAGGCACCGGTTTGGATATTCCCTGAAACCTTTTCCCTGCTGCCGGGATGTATTATTGGGTCTTTTATGTGCAATTCCCGCGCAAGGACAGGATTTAAGTAGTTGACAACAAGCACGTTAGCGTTGGAATTGCCGCCCCGGCGGCGGGAGACATGCGTGTTTTCTGCCCAGGACGAGCATGGCGTAGAACAACCATCCGGCCCCGCGAGAGGCTGTGAACGGGGAATGTATCGCATGCACCCGCCCAAACGGACACGCCAATCGGCGCCCCGGAGAGACTAGAGCATCATGGCCCCTGGGAGTAGAACCAGAAGGACCGTGGGTGTTTTGTTCTGTGGCGTTGCGTTCGCCTGCGCGGCTGTGGCAGAATCGTACACAATCCCTGCGGACAAGGTGAACGAGCAAAAGGTCTTTTGGGGAAACCCGGCCAAATTTGAAAAACCCGCCTCGGTGGACTACAAGGCCGTCGTCATGGCGACCGATGAGTACAAGTCCATCAAGCAGAACAAGATAGAGGTCGGCTCGGCCAAGTACTGGATACTGATCAGCCAGGCAAGCGAACGGGCGGTCAAGGCCGTGGCGGCGGTCGGCAAGGAAAGCCAATTCGACCTTATCGTGGCCAAGGGCTACCTGGAAAGCGTGGGCCTGACCGTGCAGCCCACCGATGTCACCAATGCCGTGCTGGAACAGCTTCAAAAGGGCAAAGCGGCGTAAACATCATGGGTTTGTGCGGAGCATTGCGCAGAATACGGAGCGTGTATTGAACATTCGGGCAGTCTTGGCAGGAGTCATCTGTTTGGCGTCCGTCCTTGTTGCGGCCGGATGCGCGGGGAACTCGCTTGCGGTCGGCAGGCCCTCCCCGTCCCCGGACCGCGGTGCGGTGTCGGAAGTCCGCGCAACGGACAACTATGCGGCATCCAACCGGCTTGCCGAAGCCAAACGCATGGTCAAGGCCGGCGAATATTCGCTGGTCATCCCCCGCTTGCAGCAGTTGAAGTCCCAGTTTCCCGGGGACCAGGCGGCCATAGAGGCCAGGTATTACCTCGGTCTCTCTTATTACAACGTGGGCGGTTATGGGGACGCCCTCCAGAATTTCAAGGAATACACCGAATTGGCGCCGCAGGGCGAGAACATTGCCTCGGCCCAGGAACACATCCAGCGCATGACCCAAAATGCACCGTCCACCCCCGCCGAAACGGACGTGAAGATCCGCGACGCGGCGGCACGGTCGGCCGCCAATCCCGAAGACGCATCCATCAAACTGGAACTGGCCAACCTCTATTGGGATGCGGCCAGATACGACGAGGCGGGCAAGGTGTACGGCGAACTGCTGGCCAAATGGCCCAACCTCATGAACGACACGGTGGTGCGCACCCGCATCGCCGTGGACAAGAACGGCGCGCTGACGGTGCTCAGCCCGCAGGAAACCGAGCGACGCTACCGGGAACAGGACCCGCTCCAAATATTCAATGTGTCCTCCTTCCGAAGCGGCCGCTTCGAGGACTGGAACGCCACCGCCCGCGAGCGCTATTACAGCGTCGCCGGTCAGGCGGTGAACCGGAGCCAGCGTCCCCTGGAGGACGTGCGCATCACAGTCACCATCTACGGCATCGGCCAGATGGTTTATGACACCCAGACCGTCTCCCTGGGAGCGCTGCAACCCGGTGAAACCCGTGCGTTCAGCGTTCAGTTTTCGAAGTTTGACAACATCTTCAACGTGACCCGCCATGAATGCGTGGGAACCTTTCGCCGTTGATGCGGAATAATTGAAAGGAACGATGAAAGCAGGAAGAACCAAAATCTTGGCGCTGTGCGGGGCATTGCTGTTCTGCTCCGCCTCTGCCGTGCGCGCACAGGAGCCCAAACAGGTCAATGTTGCCGTAAAGATCATCGAGTTCCAGACTACCAACGAACTGGAAACGGGGTTCAGCGCCTATTTCAAGGACCGGATGAAGCCCCGTCCCTATGGCTCGGTGGTTGCCGGGCAGGAAACCGACATCAATTCCCTGTCGCTCACCTTTCCGAGTTCGACCACGTCCGGGTTGAGCGTGTTCCTGGACAACCTCACCAACAACTGGGCCGACGTGGAACTGGTGCTTCAGGCGATGGTGGACCAGGGCAAGGCCTTCATCCTCTCGCAGCCCAAAGTGCTCGTGCCCATCGCCGCGGCGGTGCCCACTGTCATCAAGACCTCGCAGGACGTGCCCTACGAGAACACGATTGTCATCGGGGCATCGGCGGTGCAAACCACGGCTTTCAAACCGACCGGCGTGGCCATGACGGTGAGTGCCCTGGAAGTGGCGGACGACGATGCGAACCCGGAAACCCCCGACGACACCTACATCAAGCTCAAACTGACGGCGGAGATTAACGAGGAAGGCCAGCGCATTGCGATTGCCCTGGACCAGCGCACCGGCTCCGGAGGGGTGCTGAGCACAACCTCCACCTCCATCAGCGTGCCCGAGTTTGTGTCGCGCAGTGTGGACACGACCGTATGGGTGCGCAACGGACAGGTCCTCATGCTCGGCGGCCTGTACCGCAACAACAAGACGACCAATCTCTCCACGCTGCCCTGGCTTCCCCAGACCGAGGGCGTGGTCAACAACCTGATCAGCCGCGTGGTGCCCTTCGCGCAGAATCCCCATGTTCCCATGTCCGCAACCGTGGGGACCAACAACAAGGCGGCCACCCGCCGCGAACTGGTGTTCATGATCAAGGCGGACATGTGGAAGAAGACATACACGGTGGCCGATGAATTCGGTTTCGCCGCGGATCAGCCGGAGGCCGAAGGCAAGGAGGGGGAAAAGAAGCCGGAAGAGGACGCCAAATCCAGAACCCCCGTGGATGTTATTACCGGCGTGCTGGGAGAGGGCGGTGTGGCCCCGGGCCTGGCAGGCAGCGTGGGTGCCAAACCCACCGACACCGTATCGGGAGGCAAATCCAAATGAACGCCTCCAAGTCACTGATAGGCTTCATCGTTTGTGCGGCGATGATGCTGCCGTTCACGGCAACCGCCCAAGCCCCGGCCGCCCCCGCACCGGCCCCGGCCGCTGCACCCGCCCCCACGCCGGCACCCGCTCCAGCGCCGGCAGCCGCGCCCGCGCCCCCGCCACTGCCCCCGCTGACGGATATTCGCCAGGTACAGGTGAAGGTGTGGATCAGCGAGATCAATGAGCGCGGCATCCGCGAAATCGGCGCCAATCTGAAATACACGCGCTTTGTGCGGGGCAAGGAAACCAATGGTTCCCTGCAGCAGGTGAACTCCAGGCTCATACCCAACGACCGGTACGGAACCGTCACGCTTCCCTATCCGGACAAAGACCTGTTTGGCGCGCCGTTGCGCCCCGACTTGGACAACAACCTGAACAACGGGTTGCAGGACTACGCGGGCGCCGGGGTCAACTTCAGCATTCTGGACACCAGCGACGGAACCATCAACGGCACACTGGCCGCCATCGAGCGCCGTTCCGACGCGGACCTCATCTCCAAGCCCGAAATGCTGGTGGCCAACGGGCTGCCGGCCATCATCAAGGCTGGCGGCTCGGTCCCCTTCCAGGACGCCAAGGTCACCCCCCCCTATCCGGCGCAGTTGCAGGTGGCCTGGAAAGACGTGGGCGTCAACATGAACATGACGCCCGCCATTCTGCCCAACAACATGGTGCAGCTCACGCTGACGGAACTGCAGGTGTCCGATGTGAACCGCATTGAAAACCTGCGCGGCGTGGACCTGCCCACCATCTCGGTGCGGTCGCAGACCGGCCTGGTCATGGTGCCCGACGGCACCATGCTCGTGATTGGCGGCCTGACCAGCCGCGTGGTCCGCGGCACCGAGCAGCGCGTCCCCATCCTCGGCAAAATCCCGCTCCTGGGCATCCCCTTCCGCTACCGCAAGTCGGACGCGGAAACGCGCAGCCTGCTCGTCTTTGTCGCCCCAACCGTGGTGGACCTCCGCGCCCCAACAGACACCGCCAAGAACGCGCTGGACTTCTGGAAAGAACACGGGGCGGAATGGACCAACGCCAGCCAGATCAAGAGCGAGGTGGACGCAATGCAGTCGGGGCTGTAAACCGGCACAATGCTGTCTGGAACCCGGCGCGGGCCAAAAACGGGGACTGACCCAAGCGCAGCGGGGCGGAGACGGGTCTGTACCCGTTTTTGCCAAACGGGGTCCCTTGGGGTTGCCATGACAGCCATAGACCAGGTACGGCAGGATGTCCTCTTCCTTGCGGGAACGCTGCCCCACCGCTGCGCGCAGAGCGACGGGGAGACTGAGGCGGCGCACTTCCTCGAGGAGCGCTTCAGGGAGCATTTCGCCTCGGTGGATGTCGAACCCTTTACCGCGGTGGACAACCACAACATCGTGGTGGCCTCGTACATGGCCGAGTACCTCATCGTTGCGCTGCTGGCCACCTGGTGGCCCTTTTCGGCCACCGTCTACGGCGCCGTGGTCTTCCTGGCCTATGCCGCCGAATACATGGGCTATCCCGTCTTCTCGCGACTACTCCCCCACTTCGAGTCCGCCAACATCGTCGCGCGCCACTACGCCGAACGGCCCGCCGGACTGCTGGTGGTCACCGCGCACTATGACAGCGGCACCGCCAGCCCGCTGACCAGCCCCGAAGTCGCGCCGCGCATGCGCGCCGTCCAGGCGGTCATTGTGCTGTGCATGCTCTTTGTCGTCGCCACCTGCGCCGCCGACGGACTGGCAAACGTCATGGGCGCGGTCATTCCCGCCCTCGACGGGCTGCGCTGGGCGGCGGTGGCCGTGCTGCTTTCCGCGGCGGCCGCCCACTTCTACGGCGCAAGCCACACCACCGAGGTTCGCGGCGCCGTCAACAACGCCTCCGGCGTCGCGGCGCTGCTCCAGTTGGCCGAAAAGATCAGCGCGGACCCGCCCGAACACCTGGATGTGTGGCTCGCCGCCACGGGCGCCCATGAGCGCTGGATGGCCGGCATGCGCGAACTCGTCTCCGGCATCAGGGGCGGGCGCAGGTTCGTGCGCTTCATCAACATCGAATCCGTCGGCGCGGGCCAACTGTCTTACACCACCTCCGAGGGCGAACTCATCGCCGCCGCCTGCGGCGCCGACCTGGTCGAAGCAGCATGCGCCGCGGCATCCCACTGCGGCTTCGCCGCGGCGAAACTGCGCCGTATAGATTCGGCCGCCCACATTCCCCTCGCGCGCGGCTACAGTGCCATCAGCCTTATGGGCCTCGAACCCAACGGCATCCCCCGCCACTGGAACTGGATTTCCGACAGCATTTCCGAAGTGGACGAGCGCGCCATCGAAAAGACCGCCGAATTTGCCCACGCCATCGTCAAGCGGCTCGGTGCCAAAGAAACGCTCTGAGTAAGGTTCGCCTTCACGGTCATTCCCGTGAGAATCGGTATGCTTTCAGTTCAGAAGAGGTTCCCGTAAACAGTCTCCCGCAATGCAGGTTCCTTCAGCAGCATGGAATGCAGGAACGCCCAGCAGTAGACCAGGTGGCCTTCATATCCGGCGGGGTTGCCGTCCCAGTCGAACACTTCGGCGCCCCGTCCCATGCGGTCCACAAATCCGTTCTGGAACCCCCCGCCATTCGGAAATGCGCCGTCCTGCTGGCGCTTGAGCATCGCATTGAGGATGAGGTCCGCTTCGTCCTGCATGCCAACGATGTACATCGCGTTGAGCAGATACGAGGTGTTGCTCACGCAGCAGCCGCCGTTGAGGAACTGCTTGAAATCGAAGTACGCCTCCATCTCCGCACGGGGAACGGGCCGCAGACACACCGGCACGCCCAGGTCAAACCGGGTGAATCCCGT
The DNA here is from genome assembly GCA_937923585.1 of uncultured bacterium. Classification (GTDB taxonomy): domain Bacteria; phylum Hydrogenedentota; class Hydrogenedentia; order Hydrogenedentales; family CAITNO01; genus CAITNO01. The sequence goes on along the minus strand of CALDSM010000117.1, from coordinate 382 downwards.
CTTCTTGAGCGCCGCCCAGTATTTCTCCAGCATATCCCTTCCCTTGGCCTTGTCTATCAGCCCGTAGTTGATAGCGTAACTGGCCGGTGCATCGGACCAAATGTCGTGCAGCACGCCGTCCCTGCTCCGCCAGAATCCCAGCCATCCCGTTTCGGCGTTGTAGAACGCGGGCAGAAAAGCGGCTTTCAGTTTGTCCGCCAACCCACTGTAGTGCTGCTGTTGAGCCTTTTGCCCGAGCATCCCTTCCAGTTCGGCCAGCCCACGCCACGCGCGATAAATCATCGTGTTCACATAGGCGTTCTTGTGGCCGCTGGTGTAACAGTCCCAGGCACAGTCCGGGTCACGCGGCGGCCTCGACCCGCTGTTCCCGCTCTGCTTCGAT
>CALDSM010000116.1 GCA_937923585.1 uncultured bacterium | reverse complement strand
CGTTCAGCGACGGCGCGGTGGGCATTCTGCGGAACTATTACGCGTCGCTGCTGTTTCCCCCGGACAAGACCAGCGACATCCCCGATGTGTGGAATCCCGACAAATATGACAAGGCCACCTGGCGCGGACTTCTTTGCATCAACTTCGACATGACGGGCGACACCTGGGATCCCGCAAAACTGGAGGGCGTTCGCGAGTTGATTGACCTCTATCACTTCCTGGAATCGCGGGGCGTGGTGGGCCGCGGAGTCCGGGTAAACCGACCGGTCATTGACGGTGATGATGGAACGATGTATTTCCAGCGTCTGAGTTCCGACCGACTCCGCGGAGTCATCATCCCCAAGCGCCCCGCGCCCGGCCCGGTCACGATCAAGCCAAAGGGGTTGCTTCCCAAGTTTGCCTACATTGTGTCATTCCAGGAGTCCAGCGGCGGCGAGATCCGCAACGGCGCCGAACTGATGGCAAACGGCATCCGGATGGAAAGCATGCCCGCAGGAGAACTGGTTTACCTCAACCTGCCCCTGCACCCGGGCAACAAGATTGACCAGGCAGCACCGGCGGCGCCGGGGATGGCCGTCAAACACCCTGCGGAAAACATGGGGTGGCCCGGTGTTGAGGTCATTTGGGAACCCGGAGCAGACGATACCTGGGTTTCTTTCTATGAAGTGCAGCGCGACGGCACCGTTCTCGACAAGGTTGCCAAGGGGACTTTCTACTTCGACCACTCGGCGGGAGCCGACCCGGCCGCCGCGTACAAGATTCGCACCGTGGATGGAAGCGGCAACGTTTCGGCCCTGGTGGCTGCGGAGGGACCGGTTTCCCAACCCGCACTGGTGGTGGACGACACCACCGGCGGTGAAATCGCATTTACCGGAAATTGGGAACGAAAGAGCGACTTGTCGCCGGCACATGCAGGAACGCTGTCGGTGTCCGGCGAGAAGGGCGCTGCGGCGGAATTCAGCTTCGAGGGCAAGAAAGTGCTCGTCTTCTCGAAACTCGGTGCCGACTGCGGCAAGGCGGCGATCCGCATTGATGATGGCACCCCCGAAACGGTGGACACCTATTCGGCGGACGACATCTGGGGTGTCTGCGTTTTGCAGAAAGAGGTGCCTGCGGGCCAGCACAGGCTTCGCATCGAGGTCCTGGGCGAGCATTCCGAACGTCCCAAAGGCGACATTGTGAATCTGGACGGCATACGCGGCACGACGGATTAGCGCGAAATCCCGGCCTTCCCACAGGACGCCTATGAGACGAATACGACCGATGGATAATAGCCCGATCCAAGTCCCAACGTGACCTGACAGCTCGCAGAACCGCCT
>CALDSM010000115.1 GCA_937923585.1 uncultured bacterium | reverse complement strand
ACGGATTCGGCAACAAGCGCAATGTGGGCATTTTCACGCTGGAGTCGTTCAACGGCTGGCTCTACGCGGGCACGCACAATCCGCTCCAAGGCGCGGAGGTGTGGAAATTGGAGGGTCCAGACCCCGCAGCGGCGCCGGTCAAGGTTATTGACCACGGCGGGCCGCGCTGGCTCAACGAGGCGTTCATGACCATGTACGTCTGGCAGGACCACCTGTACGTGGGCTCCCAGGCCAGTTTCATCATGCGCATGATTCTGGGCGGACTCAAGCCCGCCGACCTGCTGCGCATTGACACGGAGGACCATTGGGAGTCCGTGGCGGGGCCGAATTCCGTCGGCGGCGAGAAGAGCGGCTTTGGCGAACGGTCAAACGCCTATATCTGGTCCATGTGCGAACATGACGGCTGGCTCTACGCGGGCACTTACGACATCATGCCCGGGTTGAACTACATGTTTACCCATCCGGAATTCATGCTGGGCGTGATGGGGATCGCTGCAGAGTCGGGCGATCCGGAGGAGAAGGCGTTCCTCCTGACTTCCCTCCAACTCGCAGCATGGAAGTCCAATTACGGCGGCGACCTCTACAAGACGCAGGACGGCAAGACTTGGTATTGTGTCACCGCGGACGGCTTCGGCAACCACAACAATTACGGCCTGCGCAACATGACATCCGCCTTCGGGCAGCTCTTCGTGGGTCTGGCGAATCCCTACGACGGACTTGAGGTTTGGGCCGGCGGGCTCAGGCAATACCGCGCCGGAGACCCGCCGGGCGACATGGGGACGGAATGAACGGGATGGACACCGTCATCGGCGCTTCGAGGTCTTCTTCTCCGGAGCGGCGGTGTCCGGGGCAACCTTGTACGGCAGCACGATGGGCGGCTTCCGATAGGACTGCACCATGAACCAGGCGGCAAGGGCCAGCAGGAAGAAGGTGTAGAAGACACCCCGGCTCATGCCGAATATCAACGAGGCGTCGGGTTCGCGGAACTGTTCGCAGAAAATGCGCGACACGGAATAGATGAGCAGGAACTCCGCGCACATCCGGCCGGGATATTTCTGCGCATCGGTCTTCCAGAAGCGCCATTGCATGTAGCGCAGGAGTATGAGCCCCTCCGTGCCCGCCTCGTACAACTGCGAGGGATGGCGCGGCGCAATCAGTTCGGGCGACACGCCCGGGGCGCTCCGGGGAAAGATCACCGCCCAGGGCACGTTGCTGACATTGCCCCACAACTCGCCGTTGACGAAATTGGCCAGCCGGCCCAGAAGGAAGCCCATGGGCACCAACGGGGTGAGGAAGTCGCCAAACTGGGCCAGCCTGATCCCGACGCGCCGTGAGACATACCAGCAGGCCAGCACCACGCCGATGAACCCGCCGTGGCTGGACATGCCGCCCTTCCACACCTCAAAAATGAACCAAGGCCGCTGGAGGGTGTCGGGAAGGGCATACAACAGAATGAACCCGACACGCGCGCCGACGAGCACCCCCAACACCATGGCGTAGAGGGCAAGCTCCTCCTGTGCGGCGTTAAATGGTGAACGACCGGCGCGCTGGAACATGCGGTGCATGTAGATGCCGAAGACAAAGCCCAGAACGTATGCGAGGCCGTAATAACTGACACCGATTTCGCCCCAGAGATGAATAAGCTTCGGATCAAGCTGGTTGACCCAATGTCCGTTGACAAAGTTCATGCAGATCTCCCGCGGCGTGTCAGACCTCTTCCGGGGCCTGCGCCGGCGCTTCCTGCGGCGCGCCTTCGCGGACCAGAAGATTGCCAAAGAAGTTGCGCGCCCAAATGTGGATGTCGTCGAAAATGGTGAAGAACACGGGCACCACGAACAGGGTAAGCACGGTGCCCACGGTGAGCCCCCCGATCCACGCCTGGCCCAGTCCGGAGAACGTGGAGGCGCCGCCCGTCTTGGTCAGCGCAAGGGGCACGAGCCCGAGAATCGTCGTCAGCGCCGTCATAATTACCGGGCGGAACCGGTCCCGCCCCGCGCGCAGCACCGCGTCGGTGCGGTCGCCCGACTTGGCATAGAGCTGGTTGGTGTAGTCCACCACAACGATGCCGTTTTTCACGATGACGCCCACCATGATGATGCAGCCGATCAGCGTGATCTGGTCAAACTGGTTCTTCATGAAATAGACCATCCACACGGCGCCGCCCAGGGCCAGCGGCACGCTGGTCATGATGGACATGGGAAGCAGCAGCGACTCAAAGAGGGCGGCCATGACAATGTACACCAGTATGATCGCCATTGCCAGGGAGGAGGTGAAGTTGAAGATGTTGCTCTCCAGGTCCTCCAATTCGTCGCCAAAATCCACGTTGTACCCCGTGGGCAGATCCAGCAGGGCAATGGAACGCTTGGCCTCCTCCTTGAACAGGGAGAGGTTCTTTGTGTTGAGCTTGGCGGACAGCATGATTACGTTCTTGCCGTTGACCCGCTTGATGGCCTGTGCGCTGCGGACCTTCGAATAGTCGGTAAGGTCCTGAAGGGGGACCATCTTCCCGGTGAGCCCGGGCACCATGACGTTGTCCAGGTTGGCCTGGGACTTGCGGTCCTCCTCACGAAACTGCGCCCAGACGGGAACCTCGCGGCGGCCCTGCTTCATGTAGGGCATGCGCGCGCCGCGCAGGGCGGCGTCCACCGTCTGCGCCAGGATGAGCGCGCTGACACCCGCCTGCTGCGCCAGCGGCTGGTCAATCTTAATCTGCATTTCCTGTTTGCTCTTCTCCACGTCGGCGGTCACATCGGCAACATAGGGATTCGTGTCGCGCAGTATTCTCCGGAGACGCTCGGCATAGTCCTCCAATGGGCCCCGTTCGTCGCCCCGGACGTACAGGGTAATGTCCGCGCGGCTGCCGTTGTCGCCGATGTCGCCCATGGACAACCGGAATTCCGCACCGGGCGTGCGCTTTGGAATCTTCTCCGACAGAATCTGCATGACCTCCTCGGTGGTGTACGGGGGATCGCTCCACTTGGGATCATCATCCTCGGTGTAGAGATAGACCTCAAAGAAGCGATCCTGGGGGCTGTTCATGGACAGCACCTTCTTGATGCCCAGCGGCTCGCGCAGCCCGTCAATGGTGCCCTCGACCTGCCGGAAGAGCTCCGTGGAGCTGGCGAAATCGAAATTCTGGTCCAGTTCCAGTTCAATGCGGACGTCGCGCATGTCGAGCTTGGGCATCTCGCGCATGCCGGTGCCCTTCATGGGAATCTCAAAGGTGAGCCATACCATGAAGGCCAGCACGGCGAGAAACACCAGGCGGCGGCGCAGCGCCAGGTGCAGCACCCGGGAGTATCCGTCAATGAAGGACTGAATCGGGTGAAGGTTGCCCAGACGCGTCACTGCACGGCGGAGGAAACCGCCCTTCGCCGCCGCGGTTTCTGAAACAGCCACCACGGCGGACCCGGATTTCTGTTCCGCCCTGCGGCGCCAGTGCTCCGACAGCGTTTGGAATATGTTGTGTCCCGCCGTTATCTTCGTTCGCGACATGGCGAGGGGCACGAGCGTCAGCGCGGCGACCAGGCTTGCCATCAGCGACACAATGAGCGGCCAGGCAAGCTGCTCCATGAACACGAACATCCGGCCCGCGTCCATGAAGTACATGGGCACGAAAACCACCACCGTGGTCAGGGTGGAGGCGACCACGGCAAGCCCGACCTCCATGGCCCCGTTGACCGCGGCGCCGCGCATGGGCTCGCCTTCCTGGCGGTGTCGTATGATGTTCTCGACCACGACGATCGCGTCGTCCACCAGCATGCCCACCGAGATGATCATGGAAACCATGGTCACTATGTTGAGCGTCATGCCGGACAGGTACATGAACACCACGGCGACCAGCAGGCAACTCGGAATGGCCAGCGACACAATGAACGTCGGCATGGCCTTGTGCAGGAAGAAGATCAACACCGCGATCGAAAGCAGCGCGCCGTAGTATCCCTCCAGGAAGAGGTTCCGCAGCGCGCGGTTGATCAAGTCAGCCTGGTCAAAAAACACAAGGCGATCAACGCTGCCGAACACCGGCTCCTTGAGCAGTTTTTCCAGCTCCACATGCACGTTTCGGCACGTGGCCACCGCATTGGCTTCAGATTCCTTGACGACGAGCACCACAACGCCGCCCTTGCCGTCCAGCGTGACGCGCTGCTCCTCCTCGCGCGCCCGGTAGCTCACTTTGGCCACCTGTCCCAGCCGCAGGCCGTTGGGGGTCACCACCATGCCGGCAATGTCCTCCAGCCGCCGGTACTCGCCCATGAGCCGGGCATAAAACTTGCGCTCGCCGTCAACCAAATTGCCTATGGACAGATTGATGCTGCTCTCGCGCAGGTTCTGTATGATCAGGGCAAGGTTGAGGTTCAGCGCGCGCAGGGTGCTCTGGTCAAACTCGATGAGCACCTCCTTGGGCTGGATGGGGGAGAGGATTTCCACCTTGGCGACACCGTCGAGGCGGCTGAGCCGCGGCTCCGCGACAGAGCGCACCAAATTCGTGAACTCGTCCTGGTCGCCCTCCTTGAACAGCCCAAAGGCCATGACGGGAATCGAGCCGGAGCTGAACCGCTGGATCAGCATCTTGTCCGCCTCTTTGGGAAGGATGAGCTTGAGCCGCTCCAGTCGGTCCCGCACCTCCGCGGTGGCCACGGAGATGTCCGTGTCCAGGCTGAACAGCAGCCCAACCTCGCATCCGTTGGAACTGGAGGTGGTGCGGATGCGGCGCACGCCGGGAATGGTGCGCAGTTCGCCCTCGACGGGGATGCTGATCTGCTGTTCGACCTGGGCCGGGGAGGCGCCGGGATAGGCGATCAGCACGCCTATGAACGGACGGTCCACCTTGGGCAGGAAGTTCAGCGGAATGCGGTTCCATGAAATGACGCCCAAGATCAGGAGGCTGATCGTAAGCATCAGCACCGTAATCGGCTTTTTGAGGGCCAGTTCTGGCAGGGACCGCCTCATCGCGTCTTGTCTTTTCCGCCGAACATGTAGTACACCATGGGAATGATCACCAGCGTAAGGAGCGTGGAAAGGGACAGGCCGGCAATGACCGTGAGGGCCATGGGTTTGCGCATTTCAGAGCCCTCACCGGTGGCCACCAGCATCGGCAGCAGGCCAAGAACCGTGGTCAGTGTGGTCATGAGGATGGGCCTCAGGCGCACCTTGCCGGCCTGCACGATGGCCTCAGCCTTGGGCATCTCCCGCTCACGAAGCAGGTTGATGTAGTCCACCAGCACAATCGCGTTCTTCACCACGATGCCCGCGAGGATGATGCCGCCCAGGAAGACCATGACACTCAGGCTTGTGTCCGTGTAGTACAGCGTGTAAATAACCCCAATAAACGCCAGCGGAATGCTGAACATGACCAGCGCGGGATGAACGATTGACTCGAATTGGCACGCCATCACCACATACACCAGGAATATCGCCAGGATCAGGGCAAAGCGAAGGCTTGCATAGGCCGTGCCCAATTCCCGGTTCTGGCCGCCCTGCTGGAAGTAGAAGTCGTCGGGCTTGTTGACGGTTTTGACCGCCTCGTCAATCTCACTGGCAACCGCGGCCAAATCACGTCCCTCGACGTTGGTCGTGATCACAGCCACCTGTTTCTGGTCCACGCGGCGAATCTCGCTGGGCCCCTCCTGCACGGTAATCTTCGCCACGTCCGACAGGGGGATGGGCACGGGACCGTCCGTCACGGACAGTTTGCGCAGATCATCCACGCTGTTGAGCAGCGCCTGGTCGGTGCGCACGCGAATGTCCACCTTTTCACCGCCCCGGCTGAAACGCGTCGCCACGTCACCCTGAACCTCGGTGCGCAGCCGCAGCGCCACCTGTCCCGGGGATAGCTTCTTCTCCGCCAGCGACTCGCGGTCCAGCTCAATAATGAGCTCGGGATAGCCCGTCTTTATGCTCAGTTCCGCGTCCTTGACACCGGGCACCTTGCGGATGACCTCAACGGCGCCCTCTCCGACGCGCTTCAACTCGGCCAGATCCTCGCCGACGATCATGAGTTCGATAGCGGTCTTGAAACTGAACATGCTGGGCAGCGTGAAGTTGATCACCTCGTCCGTGCGCTCCCGGAGCACCTTGTCGCGCAGTTCCCGCACGATCCCGTCCTGGATCGGGGCCGTGCGCTCGGGGTCCTTCAACTGCACGGTGAACTGGGCGACGTTTTCGCCGCCCTTCGTCGTGCCGGTCTTCTTCTCCTGGCCGATTTCGACCGTCACATTGTCCACTTCCGGATGGTCCCGGATGACCGCCTCGAAGACGCGCGCGCGCCGTTCGGTGTCCGCCAGGCGTGTGCCTGCCCGCGCCTCCATGCGCATGCCGAATTCGCCCTGCTTCATCGGCGGGATCAGTTCGCGGCCCAGCTTGGTGGCCACATAACCGGAATGCACGGCAAGCAGCGTGACGATCAGGAGGAAGACGGCGCTGAAACGAAGGCTGGCCGCCAGGAGAACCCCGTAGCTGTCCCGGAACAGGTTGAAAGACTTGTCGAACAGGTACATGAACCAGCCCATGGTGAACTTGAACAGCAGGCGCACCACAAGCGCCACGACCAGCACGGCCACGCAGAATAGGTGCAGCGCGGTGGAGAACAGGACATAGAGCACATGCAGCAGCAGTTGGCAGAGCGCCATCAACAGGAGCAGGGGAAGGCAGCAGAAGGAGAGGAGCGCCTTGACCAGCGCCACGAAACCGAAACGCCGGCCGAGAGCGGCAATGTTCACGAAAGCGGGGCCGAAGGCGTCCTTGAACACATCCCGCACACCTTCAGCCGCATAGCGCAAACCCAGCAGGGGGAGGACCAGCACGGCACCCAGCCGGGACCGTTTCTGCTGTGTACGCGCCTCATGCCAGGCCCGCATGGTCCAGACCACCTGCTGCCCGGCACGAAGACCAAGGCCGGACCGCGATGCCAGGAGCGGCACAAGATACATGGCAATCAGCAGCGACGCCATCAGCGAATAACTGACGGTGAGGGCCAGATCGCGGAACAACTGCCCCGCAATTCCCTCGACAAAGGTTATGGGAATGAAGACGCAGACCGTGGTCAGCGTGGAGGCAATGACCGGCCCGGCCACCTCCCGCGTGCCGCGCTCGGCCGCATCCACCACGCTGTCACCCTCCTCACTGCAGCGGAAAATGCTTTCGAGAACGACGATGGAGTCGTCCACGAGCATGCCCACGCCAAGCGCCAAACCGCCCAGCGACATCACGTTGAGCGAAATATGCTGGAGAAACATCGGGATGAAGGTGGCGATTACGGAGAGGGGAATGGCCACGCCGATAATCAGCGTGGTCTTTATCTCCTGAAGGAATATGAACAGGATGGCGAGCGCCAGAATGCCGCCCTGAATGACAGAGTCCCGCACTTCACGGGTGGAGGCCTCAATAAAGCGGGACTGGTCCGTGATGACCCTGAGATCCACATCCGGGGGAAGCCGGTCCAGCAGGGTTCGTTTGATCGGCGGCGGCGGCGTGGCCTGCGCAGATTTGCCGCTCATGGCCGCCTTTGCCCGGCGTTCAACAGCGGCCAGCTTCGCCGAAAGCTGCGCCTGAAAACGTTCCGCAACGGACAGGGAATGGTCCATGCCCAGCAGGTCGCGGACGCGGTTGCACACAGCGACGGTGTTCGCGTCGCCCTCTTTGTAGATGTCCATGGCCACGGCCTCGCGGCCGTTGATTCTTACAATGGTCTCCCGTTCCCGGGCGCCCATGAACACGTCCGCCAGATCGGACAGCCGTTTCTGTGTGCCTGAGGGGGTGGTAATCAGCGTCGCGGCGATCTGCTCGATATTCGTGTACTCGTTCATAGTCCGGACAAGGTACTCGGTCTTGCCCTCGCGCAACTGGCCGCCGGAGAGATTGATGTTCTGCTGGGCAAGGTTGTCCACGATGTACTGAAGCGGAAGGCCCAACCCCTTTAGTTTCTCCGCGTCAACGAGAACCTGAATCTCCTCCTCCTGGCCGCCCTTCACCGCCACCTGGGCAATGCCCGTCTCGGCTTCCAGGTCACTCTTCAGATGCTTTTCCGCATCGTAACGGATCGTGGTGAGTTTCTTGACCTCTTCCTCGGGGCTGCCCTGCGTGCCGCTGGCGGTGACCGCGATGCGGATAACCGGGTCACGGGTGGGATCGTAGCGAAGGATAACCGGTTTCTTCGTGACTTCCTTGGGCGCCTCAAAAAGGTCCAGCCGGTCCCGCACCTCCTGCTGGGACGAGTTCATGTCGGTGCCCCAGGTGAATTCCAGCGTGATCTCCGACCGTCCCGGCGCGGAAGTGCTGCTGATTTCCACCAGCCCGCTGACGATGGAGAGCATTTCCTCCAGGGGACGCGTGACCAGCTTTTCGACGTCCTCGGGCGCCGCCCCCTCGTACTCGGTGCGCACAGTCAGCGACGGGTACGAGATGTTCGGCATCAGGTTGATGGGAAGCTTCTCGTAGGACCGCCAACCGAAGACGATGATGGTCAGGAAAAGCATGATCATCGTCACCGGACGCCGGATGGCAACGCGGTACTTCGAGGAACTGGTGTCTTCAGGGGTATTGGTCATACGGGCGATCCGCCGGGTTGCATTGCGCGCCGGGGGCGCGCCGTCCTGTGTGGTCTAAGGGGGGGAAACGGCCTACTTGGCCGTCGCGGCCTCTTCCATCTCCTTCTGTTTCCTGGCTTCCTCTTCGGACTTCTTCTTCGCGGCGGCGATCGCGTCATCGAAAGACACGCCCTCGCGGGCCTTGAGTTCCTTTTCCGCGCTGGTAATGGTCACGTGCGAGTCCTGCTTGAGGGTGTGCTGGCCAAGAACGACGACCTGTGTGCTGTCGTCCGCCCCCGAGAGAATCTCGATGTTGTTGCTGTCCTCCAGCCCCGTCTTGACCTCGATGCGCTTGGCCACATGGGCGGCTCCTTCGGGTTTGGCGGCTGGCTCCGCCGCAGCGGCCGGGGACTCGGATTCAACGGTCATGAGGTACATGCGGCCGTTCTCCTCCAACACCGCGTCCTTGGGAACCACCAGCGCGTCCTTGTGCGTCTCCATGACCAGCCTGACCCGGGCGAAAGCCGCATCACGCAGTTTCGCCTTGTCCTCGGCCGTGAAATCCAGCACCACCTTCACGGTGCCACTGAGCGGGTCAACGCTGGGATTGATGCGGCGGACCTTTGCGGTGAATTCCTCTCCCTCCGTCGTGTCCACGCGCACCCGCGCCTCCTGGCCCACGGAAAGGCGAGACAGTTCCTTCTCAGGCACCTGAATGGGTAGCACATAGGAGTCCGTGTCCACTATCGAGAATACCGGCATGCCGGGGGAAACGAGCTGGCCCACCTGAAGAACCCGCCTGGTCACCACGCCGCCGATGGGCGCAATAATGGTTTGGTGTTTCAACTGCACCTGGTTCATTTCCAGCATCGCCTTGGCCTGGTCGTAGGCGAATTTGGTGTTGTCACGCTCCACCGGGGCGCCTATGCCCTCCGCAAGGCTGCGTTCGGCAATCTGAAACGCCGTCTTGCGCTGTTCCACCTGGATGAGCGTCTGGCGCATCTGGGCTTCCATCTCCGCCTTGTCCAATTCCGCAAGGACGGCGCCGGTCTTGACGTGGTCGCCCTCCTCCGCATGCACGGCCAGGCAGACCCCCGTGCCCTTGGACAGCACCTCCACCCGGTTCTCGGCGACAATGCGGGTGGTGGTTTCGAAGTAGGAGGATATGTCGGCGCGCGAGGGATGAGACACCTCGACCGGGATAAGTATCCGCTCCGATTCCGGCCGCTTCGCTTCCGCGCCCGGCGCACCGGCGGTTGGCGCCGGCTGTTTGTCATCCGGTGCCGCTCCCTCCACCGTCTGGGAACACCCGGTCACGACCATCGCACCGCAACACAGGACAAGCATCAGAACGCTATACCGCATGGACTCTCCTGAACTGTGCCCGCGCCCTTGAACAGCCAATCCAAACTGTCCAAGTTCCGCGAGCACTTAAAGTATGGATGTGCTCCTGAGAGACTCTGGCGGCGCGGTGGACTCAATGTGCCACAAATCGCCGCACAGACCCTCTCAACCTTTGCCTGAAAACACGATACCCGCAACCAACAACGTTACCCATGAGACTGCCAGACATTACACCCGGGTTTCACACAATGTTCACTTGGCACAGTATCACAGCATCCCTTGGGGGATATCGTTACTGAATGTGCGATTGTAGCAGAACGGGGGGAAGCGCATAAAGAACTATGCACCGGGTACCCGTCCGCTGCCCCCTCCAGACCGTCTCCGCATCACCGTGAACAACCCATTGGACAATAGTGTGTTATGCGTGCGGCAATTCGTCACGGATTCGGCGCGGACGCACGCCCTGCTTCTCCCACTTGGCCTCGATGGCCACCCTCCGTTCCTGCTGTGCCTTGCGCACGCGGGGCATCCACACCCGAAGGTCCAGTTCCGGCGGGAGCATCTTCCCAATAAAGGGCACCATCAGCGAGTCATTCAGGGCGTCGCAAAAGGAGTCGTACAGTTGAACGTGGTTCTTGAGCCGCTTTTCTTCGTCTATGGGGGTGTCCAGGGACACGGCATCCAAGTCTATTATGAAGAACCGGTCGCCTTCCCGGGTGAAGATGTTTTTGCCCGACAAATCGGCGTGATAGGCTCCGGCCGCCTCTACGCTGTTTATGGCATCCGCCAGACGGTCCAGGAAGCCGCCAATGGCATCGGCACCCGCACCCTGTTTCAACAGCGAAAGCAGGAATTCCTCGCTGTTGATTTGTCCGGCCAGATACTGAAAAACGAACACGGTGCCGCTGACCAACCCCAACCGCTCCTTTTCAACAAAGGCCAGCGGTTCAGGCACGCGAACATGATTCTCGCGCAGATGGTGGGCCGCAATCCATGGCTGGCGGTAGCGGTCACGAAGCAGGGTGTGACGCAGCGTCTTGTTACCCGCACCGGACCGGGTTTCCTTGACCACCCAGTGTCCGACACGGCGCACCTCCGCTTTGGGGGATGATTTCAGCACTTCCCCGGGATGGTTTAGCAACGTCTCCAATTGCCCAAACGTCACATCGCCGCGGAGGTATACGGTTCTGCCTGACAGGCGGCTTATCCTGAAATTGGGGGGGCACATGGGGTCGTTCGGCGTGTTTTCTGTACTGCTCATAGTCCTGCCTTCTTGCCGCGGCCGCTGGGCGATAGTTTTCCTTTCCACTGATAGATTTTGTCCAGCCATGCGGGAATGCCCGCGCCACCGGCACTGCCGTATCCCGCCGCAAACCGCAGAAAACACACATCCGG
>CALDSM010000114.1 GCA_937923585.1 uncultured bacterium | reverse complement strand
GGCGACCACCGAGATCTACACTCTTTCCCTACACGACGCTCTTCCGATCTCAGAATCGCCGCCAGTATTCCGATGATGGCGATGACCACCAGCAGTTCGATAAGGGTGAATCCGCGAAATCTTTGCATCGCCGCAGTCTCCCGGAAGAATGTCAAGACCGTTGTTCCCGTCGGGCAGGACCGTTCCCCGAGCGGAACCATCAAGCCAATCACCGGGGTCATTGTACGCATTTCCCCGGAAAGTGCAAGCCCATTTGCGACAGTCGAAAGAATGAAGCAGAGCGAGCAAAAGGGAATTGACACCGTGCATGACGGATGCTATACTCCAATCACTTGAGCGGGACTAACTCAGTTGGTAGAGTGCCAGCTTCCCAAGCTGGATGTCGCGGGTTCGAACCCCGTGTCCCGCTCCATTTCTTTTCCCCTCTGATCTTCCTTCCGGCCACCGCTCACCTCGGATGTTGAATATTCCCAACTTCGTTTCGCATCCGTAAAGCGATTCTCAGACCCCGGCCGTATTCCTCGAAGATTGGCCCTGTGTAGACTCTTCGGGTGGGAACCGCTTGCGGATGCCCACGTCTGTCGCTGCTGCGATTGGCTCCCAGCAACCACGTTAAGCCTTCCTGCCTGTGCCCGCCTGAGATTGTTTTCCCAGACCTCTACAGTTCCGTTGAACGTCCAAACGGAATAGGGGAGAGGTGGGGGAGGCATGTCGGGCGAGAACAACCCACCAAACGCAAACACCCGTATTTCACCACAGTATAGCGTACGCCCGCATCCCATTTCAGTGCAGTGTGGCAAATTGGAATATCCCTCCGGAACCACTGAAAACAGGTTCTTCCACACAATTCAGTTCGCACATATCATGTTTGTAAAATACTGTAATACAAAGATGTTAAGAACTGTAACTTAATCGCACATAACAGGTCATTTTATGCCACATTATTTCTGGGGCACAGTAAGTACGAATGCTTCTGTGCATGGTGCCTGTGAGGATGATTCAAAAGAAAACAGAACCTTTCGGCAATACAGTCCGACATATATACGACATAATAAATATTATCAGACATTAACCAACGAATACGCAAACGCCTGAACGGAAACGAATACATACCCTTTGTGCGTCAAGGCGATACTCCCTGACAACCCCGCTTGTCTTCCCGATAACTGACGCGTGCCCACCTGTAAAAGACTTGCAGACCCCCTGCCCCTAACCTTATTCCTGTTCCTGTTCCCAGTCCGCAGGCCCGTAGGAGTCCACAGTCTTGCGTACCTGAGCCAAGACATCGCTGAGCGTTCGGATGAGTTCCGTGTCCTGCGCGTCTTGTTCCTCTTTCAACCGGTGGACTTCACAGGCGAATTCATAGGCGACCCACAGTACTTCAGCCACCGTGTCAACCGTCACCTTGTCTCGCACGGCCGCGTGGCATGCTTCCAGTTGGGCCACAATCTTTTCACTGGTGGCCCGGTTCCCGTACACCGGCAGGGTCGTGCGGTAGGTGCCGATTTGGATGGGCACCCCTTCCGGCGGTTTCATGGGGTGAACTTCCCCTGGAGTTCGCGGACATGCGCCAGAAGCCTGGCGGCATGGTCCGCCGCCTCGTTTTGCTTCTCCCGCAGCCGCCGGTTCTCTTCCAACACTTCGTTCAGCCGGGTGACATTCTCCTCCAGGATCGCCATCCTGCGGTCCTTGCCCCAGGTTTCGATGGCGTTCCGTTCCTTTTCCTCGGCCTGCTGTTCAATCTTGGCGTGCGCGACCGCCATAAGCCGGGTCATCTCCCCCACGGCTTCCGCCAGTTTGTCCAGATGGCTTTGGACCAGTTTGTTCATTTCCCGCTACCGCAGCACGGCACCGTGCGCCTGTTCCAATTTGTGGAGAATGCGGTCAAAGGCATTCTGGGTGTCGGCATCCGTCAAGGTTCGCTCCGGCGACTGAAAGGTCAGGCTGAAAGCAATGCTCTTCTTGTCCGCTGAAAGCTGCTTGCCGGCGTAGACATCGAAAACCCGGACTTCCCGGAGCAACTCTCCCCCGCTCTTCCGGATGGTCTCCAGCAGAGCCCCGGCATACACCCCGCGGTCCACCATCACCGCCAGATCCCGGAGGGACGGTGGATAGGTGGGCAATGCCTGAAAAGCAGCCTTTACCGGGTTCCTGGAAAGCAGAAACTGGAGATTCAGTTCCATCACAAAGGTTTCAGCAGGCAGGTCATGGTTCTTCTGGACATTACGGGAAACCTTGCCGAGACATCCGATACGCTGGCCGTCGAGCACAATGTCAGCCCCCACGCCCTTCTGGAACAGGTTTGGGCTGCTGGGTTGCAGCGTTGGAGCAACACCGAAGAAGTCGGCAATCGTTTCCATCCAGCCCTTCAAATCATAGAGGTCTGTCTGCCGTTCCGGTTGTCCCCAGTGTTGCCGTCCCACCGCCCCTGTGAGGAGGATGGCCAGGTGGACGGGTTCTTCCGGCAGGACCGTGTCTTGCACGGGCAGATACACAGGACCCAGTTCGAAGGTGGCAATGCGCGTATTGCCGCGTTTCACGTTATATTCGGCGTTCGCGAGCAGCCCAGGGATAAGGCTGGTGCGCATGGCTGCAAGATTCTCCGTCAACGGGTTCTGTAGGAACACCATGTTCTCGTTTTCGGCCGACAGCCCGGTCTTGCGCACTTGCTCCACACTGCTGAAGGTCCAGCCGAAAATCTCGCTAAGCCCCTGTTTTACAAGCAGTTCGCGCAGTTCGCGGAGGCGTTTCTCATGCGGCGCAAACACCTTTTCATTCTGTCGGACCCTGGGTACCGTCGCTGGAATCTTGTCGTAGCCATAGAAACGGGCCAATTCTTCAATGAAATCGGTTTCCATCGAGACATCATGCCGCCAAGACGGCACACTGAAAGTCGCGCTGTCACCCTTCCGCTCCACGAGGCCGAAACCCAACTGTTCAAGAATAGAGCATTGCCGGTCCTCGGGAATTTCCGCCCCAAGCATGGCTTTGGTGCGGGCAAACCGAAGGGATATCGTCTTCTGCTTCCATGGACGCGGGTGGGCATCCAGCAATCCCGGGGCGATCTGCGCCCCCGCCAGTTCCTGCATGAGCATGGCAGCACGATTAACAGCATAAACCGCCATATTGGAATCAGAACCGCGTTGAAAGTGCTGTGCGGCTTCGGTGAGCAGATTGAGCCGCCGCGCGGTCTTGCGGATGGAGGAGGGCGCGAAGACTGCGCTTTCCAGGAAAATCCGGGTGGTCTTCTCCCCCACCTCGCTGTCGCCGCCGCCCATGATTCCCGCCACGGCCTGCGGCAATTGGGCATCGGCGATGACCAGCATGTCCAGCTCCAAATTGCGCTTCTCGCCGTCCAATGTGGTCATGGTCTCATTGGGCCGGGCACGACGGACGACAATCCGGTTCTCCCCGAGCAGGTCATAGTCAAATGCGTGGAGCGGATGTCCGGTTTCCAGCAACACATAGTTTGTGATGTCCACGATGTTGTTGATGGGGCGCTGGCCCGCCGCGATGAGCCGCTGGCACATCCACAGGGGCGATGGGGCGATGTTGACGTTGGTCAGCACCCGGCCGATGTACCGGGGACACAGGTCAGGGTCTTCAATGGTAACGGACGAGAGGGTGTCGGCCCCCTCCCCCGCTTCCGTTAGTTTGATCTCAGGAATGCGCAGTTCCTTGCCGAAATAGGCGGCCAATTCGCGGGCGACACCGATCATGCTGGCCCAGTCGCCGCGGTTGGGGGTCACTTCAATCTCAAAGACCACATCGTCCAACCCCAGGTACTGTTTGGCATCCAAGCCGATGGGGGCGTCTTCCGGCAGAATCATCAGCCCCGCATGGTCTTCGCCCATGCCCAGTTCGCGGGCGGAACACATCATGCCCTGGGACTCGATGCCGCGCATCTTGCGCTTGCCGATGGCGAAGCCGCCCGGCAGCGTGGCCCCGACCACGGCGGTGGGCACGATGTCCCCCGGCTTCATATTGGTGGCGCCGCAGACGATTTGCAGGGGTTCGGCCTGACCGATGTCGGTATGGCACACGACCAGTTTGTCCGCATCCGGATGGGGGGCAATGTCGAGGATCCGGCCGATAAAGACGTTCTGTATCTCCCTGCCGGGCTCGACAATCTTTTCGATTTCGAGGCCGAGCATGGTCAGCAGTTGCGCCAGTTCATCAACGGACACGTCTATGTCCACGTAATCTTTAAGCCAGTTCAGTGAGATTTGCATGGCTAGAATTGCTCCACGAAGCGAAGGTCGTTTTCATACACATGGGAAATGCTGCTGATGCCATGGCGCACCATGGCCATGCGGTCCACGCCGAAACCGAAGGCGAAGCCGGAGTACTTCTCATAGTCATAGCCGACGTTACGGAACACTTCTGGGTGGACCATGCCGCAGCCGAGCACCTCAAGCCAGCGGCTCTTGCTGCCGCCGCCGTGGCGATCGTCGGCGGTCCAGAGAATGTCCACCTCGGCGGACGGCTCCGTAAACGGAAAGAAATGGGGCCGGAACCGAACCTGCGTGTTGGGGCCGAAGAAGGTGTGGATGAAATGCATCAGCGTGCCCTTGAGGTCGGCAAAGGTGACGCCCTCGTCCACCAGCAGGCCTTCCACCTGGAAAAACATGGGGCTGTGGGTCGCGTCATAGTCCACCCGGTAGACCCTGCCGGGCACGATCACCGCCACGGGCGGTTGGGTCTGCTCCATGACCCGGATCTGAACCGGAGAGGTGTGGGTGCGCAGCACCACGCCCGGCTTCACGAAGAACGTGTCGTGCGAATCCCGCGCCGGATGATCCGACGGCGTGTTGAGCGCGTCGAAATTGTAGTACTCCGTCTCCACATCCGGTCCCTGGGCCACCTGGAAGCCCATCTGGGCAAAGATGTCTATAATCTCTTTGGCGACCTGATTAATCACATGCATGTGCCCCAGCGGAAGGCGGCGGCCCGGCAGTGTCCAGTCATAGGCCTCCTCCACCGCCTGCTTGTCCTCCAGCGCGCTTTCCAGCACGCCCTTACGCGCGTCAATGAGCGCCGTGATCGCCTCCTTGACCAGATTGGCGGCCTGTCCGACTGCGGGCCACTCCTCGGCCGAAACCGTGGCCAGTCCGCGCAGGATGTCCGTCAGGAGGCCCTTGCGCCCGAGAAAGCGGACACGAATTTCCTCAAGGGCCTTCAGGTCGGAGCATGCCGTCACGGCGGCCAGCGCCTCCTGTTCCATGCCCGCAATTTTGTCTTTCATAACCCGTTCATTCCTTCACGCTTGTGGAGAAGACGTCATCCAAGGCATACATCCGGCCAGGCTACTGAAACAGCGCCCGGCCGATGCGCACCTGGGTGGCGCCCTCCTCGATGGCAATCTCAAAATCGTCCGTCATCCCCATGGACAATTCCGGCAGTCCATGATGGTCGGCAAGCTGTTTTAACTTGCGGAAACACTTCCGAAGAAAGGCATCCCCGGCGCCAAAGGGCGCCATGGTCATCAACCCGTCCAGACGGAGGCGGTCAAAGCCGCGCATCTCCGCAAATGCTCGGGCCAGATCGTCCGGTTCAAAGCCGTGTTTCGATTCCTCACCGGAAACGTTGACCTCGATCAGCACTCGCAACGTGCGGTCCTGTTCCTCACAGCGCCGCTGCAGTGCCTCGGCCGCGCGGACCCGGTCAACCGCATCAAAATGTGAAAAACCGGCCACGACTTCCGACGCCTTGCGGGTCTGAAGCGGGCCTATCATGTGCCACGCGATGTCCTTCGGCAGTGCCGCGATCTTCGGCAGGGCCACCTCCACCCGGTTCTCGCCCATCTCCCCCACGCCCGCACCGCGCAACGCCGCAATCTCTGCAAGACCCACCGTCTTGGTTATCGCAACGAGCCGCACCGACGCTGCATGGCGTCCCGCCCGCGCGGCCGCATCGGCGATGCGCCGGCGAATGCCCGCAAGATTCCGGGCGATGCGGTCATGCACCGCCGCACTGTCTATGGTTTCCGGGGAAGGCATGCTTTAGAATAATGCTTGGTTGGGGATGGGGTCAAATGGGGGGAGCAATTGACAATTGACAATTGACAATTGACAATGAAAAACAGGTGTGGATTGTCCCGCCCCCATTATCGCCCATTCCCCATTCTCCATTCCCTGTTACCCATTGTCAATTGTCAATTATCCATTGTCAATTATCCGCTTCGTCCAGAACTTCGCGAACCTTGGCTGCCAGGTCTTGCGCCGGGAACGGCTTCTGAATAAAATGCGTGCCTTCGTCCAGCACGCCCTGGTGCGCGATAACGTCGGCGGTGTATCCCGACATGAATAGGCGCCTGAGTTTCGGATAAAGAGACAGCAGGTTTCTGGCCAAATCGCGCCCGTTCATTTCCGGCATGATCACATCGGTGATCAGAAGACTGATTACTCCCGCATGTTCCCTGGCCATGCGAATGGCCTCTCCCGGGGTGTTTGTCGCCAGCACGGTGTACCCCTGGCTTTCGAGCACGGTCTTCGTCAGTTTCAGGAAAGCCGGTTCATCCTCCACCAGCAGAATGGTCTCCTGCCCGCGCACGATTGCGTCCGGCACCGGCTCAGGCTCGTTCTGTCCTGACTTGCCGGTGTGTCGGGGCAGGTAGATCTCGAAGGTTGTGCCTTTTCCGACCTCGCTGCGGACATCAACAAAGCCATTGTTTTGCCTGACAATGCCGTATATGGTCGCCAATCCCAACCCGGTGCCTCTGCCAATCTCCTTTGTGGTGAAAAACGGCTCGAAAATATTCGCCAACGTTTCAGGATTCATGCCGCAGCCGTTGTCCTTCAAGGCCAGCAGCACGTAGTCGCCGGGCACCGCTCCCGCCAGACCGGTGTCGCGGCGCGCGTCCAGGGTGCAGTTTGCCGTGCTGATGACGATCTCCCCGACATTGGCAATGGCATCCCGGGCGTTCACGCACAGGTTTGCAAGAATCTGATCAATCTGCGAGGGGTCCATGCGGACCGGCCACAGGCCGGGTCCCGGCACCCAGATGATCGAGACATTCTCGCCGATCATGCGTTGCAGCATCTTGAGCAGGCCCGCCACGGTGTCATTCAGGTCCAGAGTCCGGGGTGTTACCGTCTGCCTTCGCGCGAAGGCCAGCAGTTGCCTGGTCAGGTCCGCCGAACGTTCCGCCGCTTTGCGGATTTCCTCCAGATCCTCGTAAAGTTCGTCGGCGGGCTCCACCTTGGCCAGCGCCATGTCCGCAAAGCCCAGAATAACCCCCAGCATGTTGTTGAAATCGTGCGCCACCCCGCCGGCAAGCCGGCCCACGGACTCCATCTTCTGGGCCTGCTGGAGCTGGGCCTCAAGACGCGCCTTTTCCGCCTCGGCCTGCTTGCGTGCCGTGATGTCCTCCAGCAGTGCAATCACATAGTCCACCCCGCCGTCTGCCTTGCGCACACATCCCACCACGAGATCGGTCCAAATTACCGCTCCATCCTTTCGAATGAAACGCTTTTCCATCCTGTACTGGTCAATTTGGCCCGCCAGCATGCGCTCGAACTGCTGCGCGTCCGCGGTGAGATCATCGGGATGCGTCACTTCCGCCCAGGTCATACCCAAGAGTTCGTCCCGGTCGTAACCCAGGATGGCGCATACCCGTTCATTTACCTGAATCCAGCCTTTTCCGGGCGAGGTTATGGCAATCCCGTGCAGCGGCAGATCGAAATAACTCCTGAAGCGGGCCTCGCTTTCCCGCAGCGCGATTTCGGCTTTCTTGCGGGCGGTGATATCGGCGAAGATGCAGGCAAACTGTCCCGCCGCCGGCCGGAAGGCAGTCACCTCGAAATACTTGTCAACTCCCGCAAAGTAGTCCTCGAATAAAACCGGATTGCCCGTAAGCGCCACCCTGCCGTAAGTGTCTATCCAATGCCGCTCAATGCCGGGAATCACCTCCAGCACCGTCCGTCCCAACACGTCATCCGCTTTCAGTCCGGTCATGCGCTCAAAGGCCGGGTTGATCGCAAGGAAGCGGTAATTCACGGGTGTGCCCGCCGCGTCGCAGATAATCTCGTGCAGGGCGAAGCCCTCCAGCATTTCACGAAACAGGGAGCGGTATTCCTCCTCCGCATGCTTGCGGTCGCTCAAATCGAGCGCAAAAGCGGCAATCTGCTCCTCCGGACCGGGCAGCATGGCGTCGGCCAGCAGCACCGGAACGCGCGAACCATCGCTTCTTAGATACTCCTTCTCGTAGGGCTCGCATCTTCCGGATTCACGCAGTTCGCGGATTGCCTTTTCATCTACGGGTAACCATTCGGGCGCGGTAAAGGCTCGCCAGTCCAGCTTTCCCTCGTTGAATTCTTCCCGCGTGACACCGAGAAGGTTCAGATAATAGTCATTTGCCTCGACAACGGCGCCCGCCGGTGTTGCGATGGTCACCCCGACGATGTTGGCGTCCACAAACTGCCGCAGACGCTCATGGGCCAGCCGCAACGCCTCTTCCGCTTGTTTTCGGTCGGTTATGTCAATGGTGTAGCCGGCCAGCAGGGTCCTGTCCCCCTGCACGATGGGAAACTTGATCGTGGTGTAACTGCGGCCGTTCAGTTCCTCATCGCATTTGAACACCTCGCCGGAGCAGACGACGGACCAGTCATCGGCGGTAATCTTCTCGGCGAATTCTGCCGGAAACAGTT
>CALDSM010000113.1 GCA_937923585.1 uncultured bacterium | reverse complement strand
CCGTCACCACGCGCTCCACGGCGTCTGCGGCGTTCACGCCGTCAGTCGCGCTGTAAGTCAGCGTGTAGACACCCGGCAGGGCCGCGTTCACCGAGCCGGCCATCATAACCGGCACAGCGCCCGCGCACACATCGGCCGCCGTTGCCCCCGCATCCATGTAGGTGCCGCCGCATTCCACGGCCACCCCTGCCGCGCCGATCAGACTGATCGCAGGCGGAGCGGTGTCGGCCACTTCCACCATTCTCATCACGGACTCCGTAAAGGCACCATCCGTGACCATGTAGAACAGGTAGTAGACGCCGGGCACAGCGGTGTCCACACTGCCCACGGTGACAACACTCTCATTCAGACTGTTGCCGTGCTGGTCCGCCGCCATGGCGCCCGGATCGGCAAACGCGGCGCCGCACTCCGCGGTCATCATGTCAGGGCCGTTCAGGACAATGGTCGGCGGGGCCGATTGCGACACGAGCACTGTTCGCATCACGCTTGCCGCGAATTTGCCGTCGTTCACCGCGTAGAACACGTAGTAGGTGCCGGCCACCGCGGTGTTCACGTTGCCCGTGATGACAATGCGGGAACCAAGGTCACCGGCGCAGGCGTCCATGGCCGTTGCGCCCAACTCCGCGTACGTTTCACCGCGGACCATGACAATGCCAGCCGGGCCGTTCAGAGTCACGACCGGTCTGGCCGTGTCTGCCACCTTGACGATGCGGGTGACCTCGTCGGCCGCATTGCCGCTCCCATCATTCAGGTTGTAGGTGATCGTGTAGGTGCCGACTCTGGCCGGAGTCGGCACGGGATTCGCCGTGACGACCGATGCGGTCAGGCTGTTTCCGCACATGTCCGCCGCCGTCACGCCCGCATCGGTGTATGTGTCGCCGCACTCGACAGTGATCGGATCAACGCCCAGCAGCGTAATCATTGGCGGAACGGTGCCCTGTTTCGCGAACGTCGCAGTGCAGGCGGCTGTGTTTCCGGATTCATCCGCCACGGTGATCGTCACCACGGTGACGCCCAGAAGGGCCGGGGAATTGGCCGGGGGCGCCTGTGTAATCAGGAGGCGGTGCGACGGAGTCATGTTGTCCGTGGCCGTGACCTCCGCTGTCATGTCCGGTATTCGGGCCGGACAGAAGTCGTCCGGCGGTGCTTCCTGGTTTTCCGCGCAGGCGATGATGACGGGAGGTTCCGTGTCTATGGTGGATTCATAGGCACCCATGTCCACACCCGCACCCTTCGGACGCGCCACCCCCAGGATATCCGCGGCCGGCGCACCCAGCGTTGTCCCGGCATCAATGCACGGAGAACCCGCCAGAAGCGTCACATTGCCACCGTTCACGTCCGCGAACAGTGGATCGGCGGCAATGTTGCCCTCACCGGGGTATCCGTCCTCGATGTCGCAATGGGATGCCGCCAGACTTATCGAACCGGTCAGCAGCGGCGCGGTATTGCCCCAGACGATGCAGTTGCGCAGTTCGGCCCCCATGGGTGCATATTGCGCGGAAAAGATTCCCTGCGTTCCCGTGTTCCCCACAAAGGTGCAGTTCGTGAACAGCGGCGCAATGTATGCGCCGTAGTCGTAAGCGTAGAACTCCAGCACGTCGCCCGTATGCTGCGCAAACACGGTGTTCTCGGCATAGGTCGCGCAGCGGCCGTTACCTATCTCCAACTCGCTCAAAGCCGTCCCATTCGACGCGAATGTACACCGGGTGATGGCTGTGTTTCTCCGGCCACCCAGGCACAGGTTCATGACGCCGGCCGAGTTGCCGGTGAACGCACAATTGTCAATCCGGGTGTAGATTTGGGCACCCGCCGCATACCCGTTGAGCGCGCCGTTCACAATGGCCGCGCCATCACCGACGTTGCCGGTGAACGTGCAGTCCGTAATCATCGGATTGGACAGGCTTTCATCCTCGGCAAGGTTCGCCACGACGGCACCCCAGGCGGAGTTGCCCGTGACCACGCAGTTGGCGATGGTCGGTGACTTGCCCGTGTTGTCCACAGCAACCGCACGGGAGTAGTCGCCCCCGTAGCCCATAAAGGAGAATATGTTCATTCCGACATAATCGCTCTCCGGCCGCATCGGACCGCTGCCACGGGTGATGGTGAACCCGTCCAGGCGGGCATCGTCCGCACCCCACACGCAGGCGCTTCTGTCCCGTCCGTCAATGGTGGTCACATGCGCCTGTATGTCGCGCTGGTCGCGCTGGTCTTCCATTCCGGAAAAACCACCGTACAGGTCGCACAGGGGCGCCATGGCAACCACGACGGAACCGGACGGGGCCGTGTAGACGCCTTCGGCAACCCATACCTCTCCGCTCTGGCCGGATGCGGCAAGGGCGTTTATGCCTGCCTGAATGGTAGAGAACGCCGTTGCCCAGGTGGTTCCATCCTCTGCGCCGGAGTGGTTGTCCGCATCAACACGAACCACGGTCTCACCGACCATGCGCTGGGTGTTTGCGGTCACCGACTTGTCGCCGGCCATGATGATGCTGGTGCTGGGGGACAGGCTGGAGATGTCGCCGGTCCATTCGGTAAAGGGAGTGTAGACGCTGGATGCGGCCGCAAACAGCGCCACCGTTTCGCTGCGCACAAAGGAATGGAGCCCTTCCGACGGAATCGTGGTGGCGGTGCCGGGCGGCGACACCTGGACCGCCAGCGTGACGATGTCCGCGGGATCCGTTGTGCCTTCATAGGCGCCCATGTCCACGCCCGCGCCTTGGGGACGCACAATCCCCAGGATGTCCGCGGGGGGCGCGTCGGACACGCAGCCCGCGTCAACGCACGGGGAACCTGCACGGAGCCGGAGGCTGCCCCCGTTGGCATCCACAAAAAGCGGGTCCGCGTCAATAATACCCGTCCCGGGATATCCACCCTGGATGTCGCAGTAGGAGGCTGTCAGGTACGTCCAGAAGACACCGCCAACCAGCGGCGCGGCATTGCCCCAGACGATGCAGTTGCGCAGTTCAGCCCGATCGGTTCCATTCTGCGTATGGAAAATTGCCTGTGTCCCTGTGTTCTGGGCGATGGTGCAGTTGGTCAATGTCCGCGTAATGGCACCGCCGTATTCGAAGGATTCAAAGACAGCGCCGGCATTCTGCGAGAACACGCTGTTTTCCACATGCATCGCGCAGACACCGTTGTTTATCGTGGTGTCTGCGAGCGCACTCCCGTTCAACGTGAACATGCACCGGGTGATGGTTGGAATGCTCTGTGCGTCAAGGACGAGGGACATGATCGCCCCCGCGTTGCCGGCAAAGGAGCAGTTGTCCATCCACGCGGCCGTCAGCCCCCCCCACAGTGCGCCGCCGCAAACAGACGCGCCACTCCCGCCGTTTCCGGCGAAGACGCAACCCGTGATAAACGGTGCGGACACACGGTCGTCCTCGGCCAGGTTGGCAACGGCCATGAACGTGTTGTTGCCGGTAATCGTGCAGTTGGCCATCGTCGGGGAGACGCCCGAATTGTCCACTGCAACCAGGTGCAGGGGATCAAATGAGCCTTCCACGTCCACCAAGGCCGGGATAATGTACGGCCAGTCGCCCGCCGTTTCCGGACGCAGCGGACCGTTCCCGCCGGTGATGGTGAATCCGTCCAGCCGGGCACTGTTTGCGCCGTAGACACAGGCATTCGTGTTCTGTCCGTCAATTGTGGCGGTGTGCGCCTGAATGTCGCGCTGATCGCGCAGATCTTCCACGCCGGCAAAGCCGCCGTACAGGTCGCAGAAGGGTTCCATGACCACGACGGCCGTCGCGGGCGCGACAGCGGTGTAGACGCCTTCGGCGACCCACACTTCTCCTGTCTGTCCCGATGCGGCGACCGCGTTGATGCCTGCCTGAATGGTGGAGAAGGCCGTCGCCCAGGTGGTTCCGTCCTGCACGCCGGAAGTGTTGGCCCCATCCACGCGAACCGCTGTCGCTCCCGCCTCCAGGTAGGTGAACGCAGCGCGCAGGGTTCCCGACGCGCCCTCCGGATTGATAACCCGCACATCCACCACGCCGACGGCATGGGCCGGGGTCCGGCAGGAAATGTACAGGTCCGCAGCCCTGTGCGTCTGGACAAGGGCGGCCTCCACGCCGCCAAAGAACACCCGGGTCCGACCCGACGCGACAAACCCGGTACCCTGAATGCTTACCAGGTCCCCGCCGTACGTGAGACCCTGGGTCGGGGAAAGCGAGGTCGGAACCGGCTTGATTCCCAAGGCGAAGTTCGCCGTCACCGTCCTGTCGCCATCCATGACGATGTGCGTTCTCGGAGATTCCTCGGAAAGGTCTCCGCTCCAGGCGGCAAAGGAGCGTCCGGCGAATGCGACGGCGGACAGCGGCACAGTCTCGCCACGGACAAAGTAATGGACCCCTTCCGCGGGTGTGGTGGTACCGTAGCCGGGCGGGGACACCTGCACCGTCAGTGCAACGATGTCATCCGCGACGCCCTCGTAGGCGCCCATGTCCACCTCCGCACCCTGCGGACGCGGCAATCCGCGGATGTCCGTAGCCGGCGCGCCAAGCCTCGAGCCGGTGTCAAGGCACGGCGAGCCCGCCTGAAGCGCCAGGCTGCCGCCGTTTCCGTCCACGAACAGCGGGTCCGCGGCAATGTTACCGTCACCGGGGTATCCGTCCTCGATGTCGCAATGGGATGCCGCCAGACTTATCGAACCGGTCAGCAGCGGCGCGGTATTGCCCCAGACGATGCAGTTGCGCAGTTCGGCCCCCATGGGTGCATATTGCGCGGAAAAGATTCCCTGCGTTCCCGTGTTCCCCACAAAGGTGCAGTTCGTGAACAGCGGCGCAATGTATGCGCCGTAGTCGTAAGCGTAGAACTCCAGCACGTCGCCCGTATGCTGCGCAAACACGGTGTTCTCGGCATAGGTCGCGCAGCGGCCGTTACCTATCTCCAACTCGCTCAAAGCCGTCCCATTCGACGCGAATGTACACCGGGTGATGGCTGTGTTTCTCCGGCCACCCAGGCACAGGTTCATGACGCCGGCCGAGTTGCCGGTGAACGCACAATTGTCAATCCGGGTGTAGATTTGGGCACCCGCCGCATACCCGTTGAGCGCGCCGTTCACAATGGCCGCGCCATCACCGACGTTGCCGGTGAACGTGCAGTCCGTAATCATCGGATTGGACAGGCTTTCATCCTCGGCAAGGTTCGCCACGACGGCACCCCAGGCGGAGTTGCCCGTGACCACGCAGTTGGCGATGGTCGGTGACTTGCCCGTGTTGTCCACAGCAACCGCACGGGAGTAGTCGCCCCCGTAGCCCATGAAGGAGAATATGTTCATTCCGACATAGTCGCTCTGCGGGCGCAACGGGCCGCTGCCGCCGGTGATCGTGAAGCCGTCCAACCGTGCATCGTCCGCGCCCCATACGCAGGCGTTCTGGCCCTGTCCGTCTATCGTGGTGACATGCGCCTGGATGTCGCGCTGATTGCGTTGGTCTTCCCCGCCGGCGAAACCGCCGTACAGGTCGCACCACCGGGACATGTTGACGACCACAGAACTGTACATCTGGTCCGCCCTGTAGATGCCTTCCGCAACCCAAACCTCGCCCGGCCGGCCCGACGCCGCAACGGTGTTGATGCCGGCCTGGATGGTGGAGAACGCCGTCGCCCACGTGGTTCCATCCTCTGCGCCGGAGCTGTTGTCCGCGTCCACGCGGACCACGGTCTCGCCCGCCATGCGTTGGGTGTTTGCGGTCACCGACTTGTCGCCGTCCATGACGATGCTGGTGCTGGGGGACAGGCTGGAAATGTCACCGGTCCACCCGGTGAAGGATGTGTAGACGCTGGACGCGGCGGCGAACAGCGCCACGGCCTCACCGCGAACAAACGAATGCAGCCCTTCCGACGGAATCGTGGTGGCTGTGCCGGGCGGCGAGACCTGCACCGCCAGCGTGACGATGTCCGCCGGGTCCGTGGTTCCCTCGTAGGCGCCCATGTCCACGTCCGCGCCCTGGGGACGCGACACCCCAAGGATGTCCGTGGCGGGCGCACCCAGCCGCGTCCCTGCATCAACGCATGGAGAGCCCGGCTGGATCCTGAAGATGCCGTCCCCGGCAAGCACAAACAGCGGATCCGCGGCAATGTTGCCCGTTCCGTAATATCCACCCTCAATGTCGCAATAGGAGGCCGTGAGGGATATGTTGCCATAGCCGCTCGGAAGCGGTCCGGCATTGCCCCAGACGACACAATTGCGAAGTCCGGCCTGCACCGGCGCATAAGGCGCGTAGAAGATTCCCTCTGTCCCTGTGTTCCCCGCAAAGGTGCAGTTGGTGAACAGCGGCGCAAGGCGGCCGTAGTCATAAGCATAAAACTCGATTGTTTGGGAAGTTTGCCGCGAAAACACGCTGTTTTCCACAAGTGTCGCGCAACGGCCGTAGTTCATCTCAAACTCGGCCAGCGCCGAATTGTTCGCTTCAAAAACGCACCGGGTAACGGCGGTGTTCCGCGTGCCGTAATAGGCAACATCACCGATTCCCCTTGAATTGGCGGCAAAGCGGCAGCTGTCAATACGGGTGTAAACAGTGGCGCTTGCCCCGTACTCCTGGAACACTCCGTTGAGAATTGCATTGCCAATGTTTCCGACAAGCGAGCAGCCCGTGATCACCGGGTTTGAACGGAGTTCATAGCCGGACAGATTTGCGACGGCAGCGCCCCAGGCGGGATTGTCCGCAATTATGCAGTTGACGATGGTGGGCGATGTCCCCGTGTTGTCCACGGCAACCATGCGGCTGTTGTCGCCGTATGTCCCGCCGTTTTCGCTCATTACCGAAGCCACACTCATCCCGACATGGGCCGTCTCCGGGCGCAGCGGGCCGTTGCCGCCGGTGATGGTGAAGCCGTCCAACCGGGCATCGTCCGCGCCATACACGCAGGCGCTTTGGCCCTGTCCGTCTATCGTGGTGACATGCGCCTGGATGTCGCGCTGATCGCGCTGGTCTTCCCCGCCGGCGAAACCGCCGTACAGATCGCACCGCCGGGACATGTTGACAACCACGGAACTGTACATCTGATCCGCCCGGTAGATGCCTTCCGCAACCCACACTTCACCCGGTCTGCCGGTCGCGGTCACCGCATCAATACCGGCCTGGATGGTGGGGAACGCCGTCGCCCACGTGGTTCCATCCTCTGCGCCGGAACTGTTGTCCGCGTCCACGCGGACCACGGTCTCGCCCGCCATGCGTTGGGTGTTTGCGGTCACCGACTTGTCGCCGTCCATGACGATGCTGGTGCTGGGGGACAGGCTGGAAATGTCACCGGTCCACCCGGTGAAGGATGTGTAGACGCTGGACGCGGCGGCGAACAGCGCCACGGCCTCACCGCGAACAAACGAATGCAGCCCTTCCGACGGAATCGTGGTGGCTGTGCCGGGCGGCGAGACCTGCACCGCCAGCGTGACGATGTCCGCCGGGTCCGTGGTTCCCTCGTAGGCGCCCATGTCCACCCCCGCACCCTGGGGACGCGACACCCCAAGGATGTCCGTGGCAGGAGCGCCTTCCAGCGGACACATGTCAATGCATGGAGAACCTGGTTTAAGCCTAAGAATGCCATCTTCGGCGAGAACGAAAAGCGGGTCCGCGTCTATATTGTTCGTACCGGTAATGTTCTGCTGTCCCGGATACCAGATCATTCCCTGGATATCGCAATAGAAAGCCCTTATGTTCATGTTCCAGGAATCGTTGACCAGCGGCCCTGCATTGCCCCACACAATGCAGTTGCGCAGTTCGGCCTGCACGAGTCCATAGTAGTAGTTCTGGCTTGCGTCGAAAATGCCCCGGGATGACGTGTTCCCTGCAAAAGTGCAGTTGGTGAACACGGGTGTTATGACAGCGCCGCCACCGATCGAGTAGAGTCTGACTACGGCAGAAGTATTCTCGTGGAACACGCTGTTTCCCACGCGCGTCGCACTGACACCGGATTCGTACCCAGCGATATTCAGGGCGTAGTGGTTCGCCTCAAACACACACCTGGCGATGGTTGGGCTGCTCTGGCCATTCCAGGCAAAAGACATGACCGCCGCTGTGTTGCCGGTGAAAGAGCAGGCCTCAATCGTGGCCGCCGCCAACCCTCCGTAGATGGCGCCGCCAAGAATGGCCCCGCCATCACCGTCGTTTTCGGCGAAGACACATCCCGTGAACAGCGGTGCGGACACGCCGCCGTTTTCCGCAAGGTTGGCCGCGGCCACAAGCGTGCTGTTTCCCGTAATCGCACAATTGGCGATAATCGGGGAAACGCCGGAATTGTCCATGGCAACCACGTGCCAGGGGTCTCCATTGCTGCTGTCAAGAAGACCCGGGATGAAAGACACCCAGATACTTTCCGTACCCGTCCGCAACGGCCCGTTGCCGCCGTTGATGAGGAAGCCGTCCAGTCGGGCGTTGTCTGCGCCCCACACACATGCGCTTTCGCTCCGTCCGTCGAGGACAGTCGCGTGCGCCTGAATGTCACGCTGATCCCGCTGCTCCTCCACGCCGGCAAAGCCGCCGTACAGGTCGCAGAAGGGCCGCATGTCCACCACCACGAAGCCGGGTGCGACGGTGTAGACGCCTCGGCAACCCACACTTCGCCCGTCTGCCCTGACGCGGCAGCCGCGTTGATTCCGGCCTGGATGGTAGAAAACGCCGTGGCCCATGTGGTTCCGTCCTCCATGCC
>CALDSM010000112.1 GCA_937923585.1 uncultured bacterium | reverse complement strand
CAGGATCCGGACCATCCGTATTACCACATGGGATTCCGGGTGGCATTGCCGATTGACGCCGAAAAACGTCCCCCAATGGCGCCGAATCCGGTGCAGGATGCGGGGCGCGGAGGCAGGGAGCCGGACAGGGGCAGAACCGAGGACCGAGCACCCCCGCCGCCGCGCGCCTGGCGGGGATGGTGGAACCGCGAGCCTCCCCCTCCGCCCCCGCCTGACCAACAGGACGGGCGGCACCCTCCGCGCGGGAAGGCTCGTTCAGACGGCGAAGGTACGTTGCGCGGCAATCGGAGTGAAGGCAGATTCGCGGAGGACAACAAACTGCTGGCCGGTGCGAGTCCCGGCCAGACGGTCGGGCTGTTGCTGAACACACCAAAGGCATGCGACGGCTACACACTTTTCGCGCCCAAACACGGGACGATGACCTACCTCATCAACAACGAAGGCCAGGTGGTTCATCAATGGACAAAGAGCCGGTACGAGCCGGGTCAGACGGTGCATCTGCTGGAGAACGGCCATCTCCTGCGCTGCTGTTTCACCCATGCACGCGGATTCACCCGGGGCGGCGAGGGGGGGCGGCTGGAGGAATATGACTGGGATGACAACCTTCTCTGGGAGTTCGATTACGCCACGGACCGGCATGTGCTCCACCACGACATCGCGGTGCTGCCGAGCGGCAACATCCTGGCTTTGGCGGTGGAACGAAAGACCATGGAGGAGTGCGTTGCCGCCGGTTTTGACCGGCGCATGCTTCGCGACAGCGAACTGTATCCGGACTACGTCATCGAGATAGCGCCGGAACGGCCCAAGGGCGGGAAGATTGTCTGGGAGTGGCACGTGTGGGACCATCTCGTCCAGGATAATGCTCCGCAGAAACTGAACTACGGTGTGGTGGTCGACCACCCGGAACGCGTGGACGTCAACTGCAACGGCCGTCCCTCGCCTGCGTTTTGGAATCACATGAACTCCATCGCCCACAACGCGAAACTCGACCAGATCATGCTCAGTGTCCGGGGCTGCAACGAACTTTGGGTCATAGACCATTCCACCACGACGGCGGAAGCGACCGGGCATTCCGGGGGCCGGGGCGGCAAGGGCGGTGACCTGCTGTACCGATGGGGCAATCCCGCCGCCTATGGTCGGGGTGGTGAACGCGACCGCCAGTTCTTCCAGCAGCACGACGCGCGCTGGATTCCCGGGGGCAGTCCCGGCGCGGGAAACATCATGGTCTTCAACAACGGTTTGGGTCGCGGCTATTCGTCCGTTGAGGTGATCGTGCCCCCTGCCGATGCCGATGGAGGCTACCCCATGCCCGGCGGTGCCGCATACGGTCCCTCAGCGCCTGCATGGCGGTACACTTCGGCGAACCGGACAGATTTCTACTCTTCTGAGATTTCCGGTGCGCAGCGCCTGCCCAACGGAAACACGTTGGTCTGTGCGGGCGTGCTGGGAACGTTCTTCGAAGTCACGCCGCAGGGTGAAACCGTGTGGAAGTATGTGAATCCGGTGGTGCGGGGCGGGGTCCTTGCGGAAGGCGAACAACCCGGCGTGGACGACCGCGGGCACTACCTGAACGCGGTGTTCAAGGTGCGCCGGTACCTGCGGCACTATCCTGGCCTTGCGGGCCGGAACCTGACCCCGACCGGACCGATTGAGCTGCCCCCGTCCATGAAGGGAAAGACAAACCTGGACGGGGTCAACACGACACCCGGCCGCCGCCCCAAAGGCCCAGAAAGAGGGGATGGAAAGGGTTCTGAAGAACAGGGTATCCTGCGCTCGCTCGGATATTTGTAACAAGAAAGGGCCCTTCCCGGAAAGGAAGCCGGGAAGGGCGCAAAGTTGTTGCTGTTTGAAGAATTACCCGGTTACATAACCTTTCTTCTCACAGCCAGCAGGGAGAGCAGTGCTAGGCCGCTCAGTAGCGTGTCGCCAAACCGTGCCTTCAGGTCATCCACGGTCAATTTGCCCTTTGCCGTCTGGCACCCGGCGCATCCAACGCCGCCCGTCGTGCCGGTGGAAACGACCAGGGTCACGTCGGAACCCGCACTCACCACCGTTCCCGCGGCCGGGTCCTGATCTATCACTTCTCCGGCGGGCACGGTGTCGCTGGCCTGCTCGACTACGGTAAAGGTCAGGCCCGCGTCGGTGATGGCTGCTTCCGCGTCCACATCGGCCTGGCCGACCACGTCAGGCACGGCCACGGTCTGCACGGCGGTGTTGATGGTGACGGAGAAGAAGCCCGACGCACCCCAGTGGTTGGACGCGTCGCGCTCCTGCACGTACAGGGTATACATTCCGTCGCCAAGAGCGGCGGGCGGGGTGAAGGAGGTCGCCGTGGTGTCCTGGGCAATCCATAGGCCGGCGCTGTATCCATAGCGGTAGTGCCCGCTGCCGCCGCCGCCCGAGGTCCAGGTCCATGTCGGCGTGCTGTCGGAGGTGGGGGAAGCGGGGCCGCTCACCAGGGGCGCATTCGGCGGGGGTAGTGCGCCGTATTCGGAGGCACCCATGTCATACCCGGCGCCGAAGGGCCGTGAAAGTCCGTAGATGTCCGTGGCGGGCGCGCCGGTCGCCGTGCCGGCATCTATGCAGGGGGAACCCGCCAGCAGGGGCCGGATGACCGTGCCGGTGTTGAGGAGCGGGTCGCCGGAGATGTTTCCCTGTCCGGTGTGGCCGCCCTGCACGCAGGAAAATGTGATGTCCATCGGTCCGCCCGTGATCTGCGACCCCGTGTTGTCCCAAACAATGCAGTTCACCAGTTTGAGCGTGTTTGCGTCGCCGTAAAGGGCGCCCTCGCCGTTGCCTGAGATGGTGCAATTCATCAGCAGGGTGGTCGAGGTGGCGTTGTACAGCGCGCTGCCCGTCGTTGCTGTGGCGGACGCATTTCCGAAGAAGACGCAGTTCGTGTAGGTGATCGCGCCGCCCGTGTTGTACGCACCGCCGCCGGCGCCGTCGGCCGTGTTGTACATGAACACGCAGCCGCTGTAGGTGGGCGAGCCCAGGTA
The DNA here is from genome assembly GCA_937923585.1 of uncultured bacterium. GTDB lineage: Bacteria > Hydrogenedentota > Hydrogenedentia > Hydrogenedentales > CAITNO01 > CAITNO01. The sequence continues at coordinate 6,992 of CALDSM010000112.1, read as the reverse complement.
ATTGCTCACGGCGCCGCCCCGGTCATGCTGGGACTCATTGTTGGAGAACACGCAGTTGATGACCGTCGGCGACGCGGAATTGTTCTGCATGCCGCCGCCGCCCGAATAGGCGCGGTTGTTGTAGAAGATGCAGTTTGCAACCACGGGCGCCTTTTCGGCGTTGTACATGCCGCCGCCGCTGAAGCTGGAGTAGCAGTTCTGGATGGTGAATCCGTCAATCCGCGCGTTGTTGTCGCCCGTGACGCCGGTGGAACTGTTCAAACCGTCAATAATGGTTTCATGCGCGTCCCAGTCCCGCTGGGCGCGCGATACTTCCGTGCCGGCAAATCCGCCGTACACTTCCACGTTCGTCTTTAGCGCCACCGCCATGGCGTTGGGTCCAAGGTTCGTGTAGATGCCCCCGGCCACCCAAACCTCGCCGCCGCCCGCGCGGGATGCCTCGTCAACGGCCGCCTGGATGCCCTGAAAGGCATTTGCCCAAGTTTGCCCATTCGGTGAGGACGCGACGGAGGCCGCGTTCACGCGGAAGATGCCCGCGGCGAACGCCGGGGACGCGGCCAGAACCAAGCCCAGTCCCAAGACAACACACCCTGCCCCAAGACGAACCCACCCGTACTTATGCTGATTCCGAATACGTGTAACCATAATCACTCTCCTGTTGTTAAGCAGGCTGAACGCACGAAATGGCGACAGAATTCCCGATCAGGTATTTGTACGGAGAGCGTTACGGTATTTTGCCGGACAGAAACCGTGCCGGATTTATTGGATATCGTAAATGCAGCCGTCGGCGCCCATGACAAGAATGGAAAGCATCCCTTTGCCCTCCACGTCGGCAAGAACCGGGGAGCCGAGGGTGCAGGGCAGATCCACGCGCCATTTTAGGATGCCTTGACCGTTCACGTCTGCGAAGCAGAAAACGGAAGTGCCGCAGGTGAAGACGGCCTCATCCTTGCCGTCGCCGTCGAGGTCGGCACTGGCCGCGCCGGTGAGGGGCGGCGTCATGGGGCTCTTCACGCGCCACTTGACCATGCCCGTGGCGGCGTTGTAGCAGCGCAGGCCGTCCTCATACTCCGCGCCGAGGGCCTCGGTCTTGCCGTCACCGTCGAAATCGCCGAAGGCGAAGGTCTTGGCGCTTTTGTCCAAGGCGTCGTGCCAGACCAGCGTGCCGTCGGCGCGCACCAGGCCCGTCATGGCCCCACCGGCCATGAACACGTCGGCGGGTCCGTCCTTTTTCAGGAAATGCCCCGCCACCGGTTTGCCCCAGTAGACCGGTTTGGACGGCACGTCGTCCCAGGTGGCGTCGCGGGCGATGATGTCGGCGCCGGTGGTTCCTTTGAGTATGTAGAAGATGCTCGGGTGGAACGACGCGGCATCGTCGAGCCCGTCGCCGTCGAAATCAGCGACGGCGAAAGGAAGTCCGCCGACGCCGCGCTGGCTGATTTGCCGGTTGCGTCGCCAAAGCTGTGCGCCGTCCTTTCCCGAAAGCAGCAGCGTTTCCTCGCTGTGCATCATCGAGCGGCGCACGGTCACCAGCACATCGCGCGTCGTCGCGTTGGTGAAATGTCCCGCCTGCCAGAAGATGATGCCGCCGGTGTTCCAAATGGGCGCGGTGCCGGGAATTTCGGGGAAGTCATGATGCCAGACCTCGTGCGCTTCGAGGTCGGCGGCGATGAGTCGGCCGCATCCGGAGGGCGCGGCGGTGGCGTAGATAACCTGGCGGCGCCCGTCACCGAAAAGGTCCGCCGCGACAGGGCCGTAGGTGGCGGGCCAGTTGTCGCCCTGTGCGCGGCCGTCAACTTCCCAAGCGCGCGCCAGCGGCGCCGACGCGTCGCCGGTCGGTCGAAAGGCCAGCAACTTCTCGTTGTTGCCTTGGACGATGATGCGGGACGCGTTATCCGACCCGTTGACCACTATCGGCGGGGAGGGGCTGGCGCCGCGGCGCTGTGAACCGAGGTAAGTGCCTTGACCGCCCATCACGGCGATTTCAGTGGAATGGCCGGGCGCGACACTGGACTTGAGGAGCAATTGCCCCTGTGGATCCATGGACTGCGCCTGCAACGCGGGGCCGGTTGCGGACAGGATCTGCTCGAAACCCTGCACACCCCAGCGCATGAGGGAAACCGTCACCTTTCCTTCCTTGCCCCCGCTGCGCAGTGCCGCCCAAGTGGTCCCGTCGAGTCTCCGGCACAGGGCGGTTTGCTGGGCGAGCGTAGCGCCGGAGTTGACGTTGGGCGGCAGCGGCGGGTCCCATGTTTGCCAGCCTGCGTCGGCCTGTTCCCAAAGTGTCGCGGCCGCGCCGTCCATGATGCGGATCACGCGGCTGGGGCCGAACTGCGGCACGCCCGCGCCGGTGGTGGCCAGCGTGAGCAATTCGGTAGTCTTGTCGCCGTCCACATCGCACAGGCCCTGCAAGTAGGCATCGGCCAGGTCGGCCTTCACCGCCCCGGTCATGCCGTCATGCACGAGGATGTGCCAGCGGTCGTCAGCGGTACCGTCCCAGAGGTTCTCCATCACCTCAAGCTTTCCGTCGCCGTCCACGTCGGCGACGGGGTCGGGGTTGACGCGCAGAATCTTCTGCGGGTTCGAGATGTCCGGCTCGATGGCTTTGGACCAGAGCAGGGCCAGTCTGCCGTCGCGGAAACCGAGCACGTCAATGTGCTTGCAGAAATCGGCCTCCACCACGAACTCGCTGTTGCCGTCTGTATCGAGGTCATAGGCGCCGAAGAAACCGTAGCTGCGGCCCTCGGTGAATTTGCAGCGGTCCTTGACGCGGCCGGTCTGCGCGTCGAGCAATACCAGTTCATGCCAAGGCAGGAACGCAATCTCCATACGGCCGTCGCCGTCAAAATCGCCCGCAAGCGGCAGCGCAATGAACAGCATGTCCAGCGGGTCCGTCTGCCAAACCTGTTCCCATTTTCCCTCTTTCCATGCGAAGCACCGGCCCACGCAGGGCTGCCACTGTCCGTTCTTCGTCGGCGTGGAGAAGCCGCTCTCGAATTCGACTTTCTCCAGTCCGGGCACCTCGGGCAGCGCGTTGGCGTAGGTGACATGGTTGGTCTTGGACAGGGGCTGTTCCCTGCCCTCAATGGTTGCCAAAGGCGCGGACAGGCCCCAGCGCGCGTCAGACGCGTCGCCGGACAGGGGTGTCTTGTCGTTGTCAGGACAGGGTATGGCCGTGTCGCCCCTGCCTGGAGTGACCACGGCGAACGCGTCGAATACGCCCACGAACTGGGCCCAAACCACCTTCGGCGCGGTTATGGCACCCTCGGCGGCCGTATGGCCGTCCTGCGCGTTGTCGGCGCCGTGCATGAGCCATTCCGCGCGGCCGGTAGCGGAGGCCGCCAGGCAAATACCCGTTGCGAAGAGAAGGAGAATGAGAACGAGGCTCTTCTTCACTGGCATGGCATTGCTGCTTTCCTCGCTGGGACCGCCAATCTCCCGATTGGCCTCTTTCCCGGATGCCAATCGGGAGATTGGCGGTCCCAGGGAAGCCGGCCGCACGACAGAGCAGTGTGAAGTGGCAGTCCCTCTCGTCCGTTTGTTGGCGGCCCGTCACCGGTCTTGTCCGGGATTATACGTTGTCGGGGCGGTCTTCGGCATCTGCAGGGAGTGATGCCGCAGGAGGTGGGATACGGCGAAAGCCTCCCCCATCCGTTTTGCTGTGCGTAAACATAACTTGGGCGGACGAAATGCCCCGGCTTCCGCCGTCTCCGCGTGGGCTTGTTCTTGCGGCATCGGCGACTTCCCGTTCGTTTCATCCGCCTTCGATTTGTTCAGCGTTGTCTCCTGTGCGTGTCCGCGGCGAACCGCAGCTAATCTGTTTCGTTGGCCTCCCGTGTTTGCAGCCACTTCAAGTCTTCCCGAAGCGAGGCAATCTCCTTCGAGAGCGTGTCTATGCGTTTGTTCAGCTCCGCATACGACAGCTCCGCACCCTTGGCGGGCTTGCCGGTCGGGGCATACGCCGCGCTTACCTGTTTACCGGAGGGCATGGCCTGGCCTACCGCCGTCGAGGGGATGCCCGGACGCGGCGTTGTCATTTCCGTTCGCACGGCCGGTGCCGGTGTCTTGGCCATTTCTTTGTGGTGTTCCGCAACGGCATGGTTGGCACGGGAGAATACGGTGTCAAGCTGGCTGGCCGCCTTCACCTTCTGCTGCTCGATTTGCAGCGCCAACCGGTCCAGTTCCATCGCGGTGGCGGCAAGTTCTCTCCTGAGATCGGGGGACGCCTTGGATTCCTGGGATCTGAGCACCTCCGCGCTTCTGCGGATGTCCGCGGCGGCCGACCGCAGGTTCGCCTTCACGTAGGCCTCGCGGGCTTTGGCGAACAGGTCGCGGAGGGGATTGATTCCCTCCCTGGGTTCGGTCGCCGGTGCTGAACTGGCCGTCGGTGCAGGAGCCTGACTTGCCGCGGGCGCGCCATGGACCGCGGGTCCGGCCACGGGCAATACCATGGGCGGGAACGCGGACAAGGACCTTGCCTGCGGAATCTGGCCGGCCGCATAACCGGCAACGGACAGCAAGAGCGCCAGCGAAGCCAACAGGGCCACCTGGGTCAGATACTTCATGGTGTACTCCTTTCTTTGGGTCGGAAACCCTTTCTGGCGATATTCAACGCCCCGGTTTCCGCCCTTGGCAGGAGCGCGCGTCCGGTCCCCGCCGGGCACCCATTTTCGCCCGGATGATGGGCCAGAAAAGGTCGCACGCGCCTGTTGTGCGTTGATTCAATCTGTTCACCGCAACGCGGAGGACTTTGTCGGTATTCCCATAGATATAGTAGACAATGCGGCGTTTTTTGCCTTTCGTCCCAGATGCTGCCGCAAGGCTCACATTCCGCAAGATATTCCTCCGCGCCGTTTGCGGCGCGGGTCCGAGACAGGGAACCCCGCACATTGCGGCCCAGGCTGTGACGAGGCAGACAAACGATGCAAATTTGGGGATTCTCGCTTGACAAATCGCGGACCGCGTCATAGCATGGTGGACGACAGTAAGCGGGGAAATACGGGAAGGTTTGTTATAGCACTGTAGGTGCCGGGTGTGGTCCACAACAGGGTGTGCGTTGCGCATGACTGCGCAAGGCGCGGAGAAAGGAAGAATCCATCATGAAGAAGAAGGCAAGAGGTCTGATTCTTGACAAAGGGGCTGCGCTGTGGGTGCTGGCCGCGCTCCTTCTGGGGGTAACGGCATGGGCGGTTGCGGCAGCGGACAATGCTCCCGCGGACAACGGCGCGGCGGCGGTTGCCGCCCAAGCCGATGCCTCCGCGGCCGAAACGGCCTGTCTCAAGGCCGACGACGAAACCGAGGAGACGGGCTGCTCAGGTTGCTCTGGCTGCTCCTGCAATCCCAGCGGCGAAGGGTCGTTCATGGCCCGCATCGAGGCGATGATAGTGGAATTACTCTTTGGATGGCTGGCTTTCTAGCCGTTTCGGGGCGTGGGCCGCACGAAACAATTCTCTCTGTCCTGACGCGGCCCGGCCTTGCTCCCGGCTGCACTTGAAACACTTGCCGAAAATGAAGGACCGGACAGCCTTTACCGACTGTCCGGTTCATCTCCTGTCCAGCCTGCCACGGACGCTTGAATAGGCTGTGAAAGGCCCAGATTCGGGCGTCACTTCATTCCGGATTCCTGGCTCTTCAGTTTCTTCAATTCTGTCCGGAGCGAGGCGATCTCCTTGGACAGCGCCTCGATGCGCCTGTTCAGTTCATCGTACGACGGGTGCGCGGCTTCGGCATGCTTCCCGGGCTCAGCAAACGCCGCATTCACCGACCGTTCGGAGGGCATGCCCTGGCTGGATGCCTCAGCGGTAATGCGCGGGTTGGGCGCGGTCGTCTCAAGGCGCGCCTCGGTTTTTGCGCGGGAGATTGGCTTGGAAGAAGTCTCCGGTCCCGCGCCCGGAGAGACGGAAGCGTCCACTGCGGGCTGCTCCATGGCCAGAACCATGGGCACGGCACCGGAGGGCGAGGGGGCGGCGGCTGTCTGACCGGCGGCATAACCGGCGTTGGACAACAGCAGCGTCAAGGCGGCCACAAAGGCAACCCGGATCAACGTTTTCATCGGCTTGTTCCTTTCTTGCGGGCAGGCACCGTATTGGGCGATGCTCTTCGCCTTGATCCCTGCCCTTTACAGAAACGTGTCTTTCCCTATTGTTCCGGCGGTCAACTTTCGTCCGCCGACCCACCAGAAAGAACTGCACGCGCCTGTTGACTCTTGATTCATTCTATAGGCGGCAACGCGGGGGAATCGGGCCGTATTCCCACCAAATTGATGAACAATGCGACGGGATAATTGCCGGTTTTGGGCCGGGTGGGACAAAGCGCGCATAATCGGAAATACGCTTTCTCTTGCGCGTGAAATGCGGAGTGTCAAACCTCAACCCCAGGGCGGCTCAGAAAGACCGACTTCAAAGCAGACAGTGCGGGTGTCGGCCTGGTGAACGTTTGGCAGGATGTAATCACTGAAACGCTCGGAGTAGTTGCCCGCCCCGTCCAAGAACTGCACGCGCAAGGTCTTATAGCCGAACGGCAAACTTGTCCATGCTCCCAGTCGCACACACGTCCATTTGACGCCTGTCACCGGGCTGCGCTTCGCGGCGATGTGAATTCTTCGGGGTTCTCGCAGTGGATAGAGGTGTCAATGTCCGCAAAGAGGGAGACCGGCATGGGTAATTCTGAAACGGAACCCAGAGTGTGAGCGTGACGCGGGGGGCACCTTGCCCGATTAGCGATTTGTCTCGGTAAGGGTGACGGCGAGGTGCGCGGCGTCTCGGGGATGGTCTTCTCCGCCCCAGGTGTCGTATTGGATGGTGTTTGCCGCGCGGCTCTCGGGAGGGGTGATTGACCAGTCCACTTCGGCGCCGCCGGTCTCGTTGAGGGTTAGGGTGCGGGTTTTGGCCTGCGTCACGAGCGACAGGGATGTCCCGTTCGAGAACGCCATGGCATCGGTGTTTCGGGCGATGCTGAATGCGGCATCACCGGACAGCGCGGTACCGTCGGTG
>CALDSM010000111.1 GCA_937923585.1 uncultured bacterium | reverse complement strand
CAAAGCGGCGTCGCTGCCGCCGCACTCCAAAAATTCACGCCCGTCGAACGAGAGGCGGCCGGCGGTGATGAGTTCGTAAATGAACGAGGCGTGGTGCATGACTTCGTAATTTGCGCCGAAGGTTGGATACTCGTTGGCGAAGGTGTTGAAGCAGTGCGGGCAGGCGGTCAGGATGCGCTTGAATTCATACTTGCCGAGCGTCTCGATGATCTCCTGCGTGGCGGTCTGGTAGAGGTACTCGTTGCCGAGGCGGCGCGCGCTCTCGCAGGTGCAGCGCTCTTCGGGGCCGAGGATGGCGAAGTCCACGCCCGCGGCCTTGAGAATCCCAACGATGGCGACGGAGATGCGCTTGCAGCGGTCATCGTAGGAACCGCTGCATCCGACCCAGAACAGCACGTCGGCCTGCTTCCTGTCAGCCATGAGCGGCACGTCGAGGCCCTGCGCCCACCCGGCCCGCGCCGTCGGCGCGAAGCCCCAGGGGTTGCCCGCCGTTTCCATGTTGCGGAATGCGCCGTCGGCCTGTGCGGGGAATTCGGCTTCCATGAGCACCAGATGCCGCCGCATGTCCACGATCTTGTCCACGTGCTCAATGGCCATCGGACAATGCTCGACGCACGCCGCGCAGGTCGTGCAGTCCCACACGGCGCGCACGTCCACCACGTCGTGAATCATGTCCGGCGTTGCGGGCCGTACCGCAGGCGTCCCGCCTACCTTGGCCCTCAGCAGTGCCGGACCGTCCTTGAGCAGGTGATGCTTGAGGTCAACGATGAGCCTCTTCGGGTTGAGCGGCTTGCCGGTGTTGGCCGTGGGGCAGTAGTCCTGGCAGCGGCCGCACTCGATGCAGGCGAGCAGGTCGAGGTTCTGCTTCCAGGTGTAGTCCTCAACCTTCGACACGCCAAAGGAATCGGCATCCTCCGCTTCCAAGTCCATTTTCAGCAGTTGACCGCGCGGACGCTTCCGCTGGAACACGAGGTTGATCGGGCCGGCCAACAGATGAAGGTGCTTGGTGGGGATGAACAGCAGCGCGACCAGCACGAGGTGCGTGAGGCTGTCGAACCACCAGGCCACATGGGCAATCACACTCAGGAGCAGTCCGTCCCAGCCCACGAAAGCCGGCGCAAGCATTGAGGCCACGAAGTGGAATTCCGGGCGGGGATGGCTGCCGAGCGCGATATGGACGGCGTGGTCCAGCAGATAGGCGACCATCGCGCCGCCGATGAACGTGAACACCAGCACGGACTCGGCCGACGGCCGGGTAAGGCTGGACGGGCGCAGCACGTGGCGGCGGAATGCCAGACCAAGCACGCCGATGATGATGAGCACGGCGAAAACGTCCGCAACGGAGGAATACCAAAGCGAAAACTGCGTGCTGCCCAGCAGGTCGAATCCGGGCAGGAAGGCTCCGACGAAATGATTGACCGTATTGACGGCGTAGACGAAAAAGCCCCACACGATCAGGACGTGGAACGCACCGACCACGGGTTTGCGGAAGACCCTGCGCTGCGAGAACACATCCACCAGCGCATCGGCGATGCGCGTGGCGGGGTTTCCGAAACGGTCGTCGGGGTCGGGCCTGCCCATGCGGATGAGGCGGATCAGCACGCCGATCCGCCAGGCAAACCACGCGGTGGAGCCGAGAAGGACCAGGGCAAAGGCAATCTTTTCGGGCAGGGTGATCATCGTGCAAATAGGTCCAAGCGGAACGCGGTAAGATGCCGCGTGTACGTTAGCGCGCGCTTTACAGCGCCGGCTTCAATTCCGGGGTCAACAGCGGCACCACCTCGTACAGGTCGCCGAAAATGCCGTAGTCGCAGACCTTGAAGATGGGGGCCGAGGGATCCTTGTTGATGGCCACAATAATCTTTGCGGGCCGCATGCCGGCCTGGTGCTGGATCGCGCCGGAAATGCCGCAGGCGATGTAGACATCGGGGCAGACCACCTTGCCGGTCTGGCCAACCTGGTGGCTGTGGTGTATCCAGCCCGAATCCACGGCGGCGCGGCTCGCGCCGAGCGCCGCGCCCAGCACCGCGCACAGTTCCTTCAGCACCGGCCATCCGTCGGGTCCGCCCAGGCCGCGCCCGCCAGAGACCACGATCTTCGCCTCGGTCAGTTCCACCACGCCGGCCGCCGCCTCGGACACGGCCTTGAGCACGGTGCGCAGCGAGACTTCGGGCATGGGCCTGCGCTCGATTTCCGGCGCCGGCGAGTCGTCGCGCACGACGGACACCACGTTGGGCCGCAGTGAGACCATGGCGGGTGTGCCGCTCAGGCGAACCGTGGAAAGCACCTTGCCCGCGTAGAGCGGCTTGACGGCAGTGAGGCCGTTGTCCCATCCGCAGGAGATGCAGTCCTGCACGAGGTCCACATCCAGCCGCGCCGCCACAGAGGCGCAGAGTTCTTTGCCCAGCGCGGAGGCGGAACCTATAACGATCCGCGCGCCCAGTTCGTGGACAAGCCCCTCGACGATGCCCACGTAAGCGTCGTTTGAATAGTGATGCAGCGCCTCATTTTCATAGGCGAATACCTTCGCGATGCCCAGGCCAGCCAGGTCGGCCGACTCATCGGCAAGCGATTGGCCAATGTATGCGGCGTTGAGCGGCACCCCCGCGGCGCGGGCAATGTCGCGTGCAATACCGGCCGCCTCAAAGGCGCATTTCCGAAGCCGGCCGCGCTGTTCCAGCAATACAAGAACGCTCATGATGCATACCTCAAGTGATGGCGGGTGATTGGGAAGGGGCCGGGGTCTAGGGTCTTGGGTCTGGGGGGCTGGGGGCGGGATTTGAGATTTGAGGTGTGAGATTTGAAATGACCGGCCACGACATGCGCGAAATATGGAGTGCGGCGGCAACGACGCCGCTTTGGCTGCAAGTACACCAAAGCCATGGTCTTTACAGGCTCCCAGCCAAAGCGGTGTCGTTGCCACCGCACTCCAAAAGAGGCCGCTCGTCCAAGCTCTTTCTCCCTGCTCACAGCACCTTTTCCTCCACATGGAGAATGCGGACCAGTTCCTTGACGGACTGCGTGCTGTCTCCTTCGATCACTTTGCACAGGCGCTGCTGGCGCGGCAGGCTCATGGATTCGGTGACGGTCTGCGCGGAGAGGCTGTCCGCAGCGACACCGAGTTGCGCCGCCGGGACTTCGCGAATCTCCTTCTTCTTGGCCTTCATGATGTTGGGCAGTGTGGGATAGCGAGGCGTGTTGATGCCCTTCTGCGTGGTAAACAGCGCGGGCAACGGGACTTCCAGCGTGTACTGCCCGCCCTCAATTTCGCGGTCCACCGATGCAGTGGCGCCGCCCAGTTCAAAGCGGGTAATGACCGACGCATGCGGAATGCCCATCAGTTCCGCCACCCGTTCGGGCACCTGCGCCGCGTCGTCGTCCACGGCCTGCTTTCCCGCGAGGACGAGTTCCGCGCCAAGGTCCGCAATTGCCGCCGCCAGCAGGCGTGCCGCGCCGCGGGGAGTAAGTTCACCGGACTGGCTGGTGTCTATGAGCACTCCCGAATCGGCACCCATCGCCAGGGCCGAGCGGATGATTTCCCTGCACTCCGGCGGACCGGCGCTCAACACCACCACTTCCGCGCCGTGGGATTCCTTGAGTTGGATGGCCAGTTCCACGGCATGCTCGTCATAGGGACTCATGACAAACTTCAGGCCGCCGGTGGCCACGGACTTGCCGTCTGCCGCCACCTGCAGTTCCGACGCCGTGTCGGGCACGCGCTTGACCAAGACTGCGACTTTCACGTGGTCTCCTCGTTGCGGGCGCATGCGCCCGCATGAATGCTCACAAATCCCCAATGCGGGTCTATTTTGCAGTGGCAATGCTGAATTATACAATAACGAATGTGGCCTTACCAATTTTGCATCACGACGGAGTATAGATTAGTATTAGCAGTCTGTGCCATTGATTTGTATGACCAATCAACGGCGCCGGGGTGCGCGTGGAATATGACTGCGTGACGCACGAGATGCACGGCACGGCCACAGTGCGGTTTGGCGGAGGCGGCTGGCAGTACGTCACAAAACACCTGAGGGTGACAGGCGACATGAACATCTTCTCTAAGGTCCATTATCTTGCGCTGATGGCAAAAGTGCGGCTCACTTGGCACCGCCACGACAGCAACTATGCGTTCCACCTCCCGGGGAATCCCAAGTTCATCAGCGCCGGCGAGGCGGCAAGGCTGATCCCGGACGGCGCGGTGGTGGCCACTTCCGGGCTTGGGGCGAACCAGCGCCCGTCCATCCTCTACTGGACGATTCGCGAAGCCTTTCAGGCGACCGGCCACCCCTGCGGCCTGACGATCCTGTGTACGGGCGGCCAGGGTGGCCGGGGGGTTGCGCCCGGCTCGGTGGAGGAAATGATGCTGCCCGGCCTTTGCAGCCGCGTGATTACGGGGCACATGGAAACCTATAAGGCAGGGCTGCGCCTGGGCGAGCAGGGCCTGATTGAACTGCAATGCCTGCCGCAGGGGGTAATGGCGCAGATCATTGAAGGCCAAGGCCGGGACGAAGACTCACTTGTAACCCGCAACGCGGTCAACACCTTCATTGACCCCCGCGTGGGCCGGGGCACGGTGCTGGCGGGAAAGGACGCGGAACAACTCGTCGCGGTGGAAGATGACCTGCTTCGGTTCCGCCTGCCCAAGATAGACGCGGCGCTGTTCAACGCGTATGCGGCGGACCGTGCGGGCAACATCTACATCACGCACTGCACCATGAAGGCTGAAATCCGCGAAATTGCGCGCGCGGCAAAGCGCAACGGCGGCAAGGTCATAGCCAATGTCTTCCGCCTGGTGGAGCCGGGATTTGACGAGCCCTATCTGACCGGCGACGAGGTGGATGCCGTGGTGGTCCATCCCGGGACGGAGCAAAGCTGCTTCATCCCCTACCACAGCAACTTCGAGTTCCTGGGGCCCAAGAGCACACTTCCCCGGAAGGAGGGGCTCGCCCGCGCGCGGTTTGTGAACCAAGTCATGGGAATCACGCCGCGCAGAAAGGGCATGGACCTGGTGCTTGCGCGGCTCGCCGCGGATGTGTTCGCGCGCAACGTGCCGCGCGGCGCGCTGGTGAACATCGGCGTCGGCCTGCCCGAGGAGGTGCGCCGCGTGCTGCACGAGACCGGCATCATGGGCGAGATCACACTGTTCACCGAAAGCGGCGTCATCGGCGGCGTGCCCGCGCCGGGCATCTTCTTCGGCGCGGCGGTGGGCTCGGAACGGATCATTTCTTCGGCCGAAACGTTCCGCATGTGCCCGGAGAAACTGGACGTGACCGTGCTGGGCGTGGTTCAGGCGGACAGCCTGGGCAATGTGAATGTGTCCAAGCGGACCGACCGCCTGTCCAGCTACGTGGGACCGGGCGGTTTCATTGATTTGACCTGCGCCGCGAAGACGATCATCTTCATCACGAAGTGGATGGAAGGCGAGAAGCTGTCGGTCGAGGGAGACCGCGTGCGCGTGAAACAGGCGGGCAAGCCGAAGTTTGTGGAGGCGGTGGACGAGGTCACCATGAACGGCCAGGAGCAGTTGAAGGCGGGAAAGAAGGTTTTCTACGCGACCACACGGGGCCTGTTCCAGCTTACGGCGCGGGGCATGGAACTGGTGCGGGTGATGCCGGGGATTGACGTGGAACGGGACATCCTCGCCACAACGAAGATGAGGATCGTGCTGCCGGAAGCGGGTGGCGTGCCGGTGGTGGAGGGGCCGATTGTGACGGGCAGGGGATATCGGCTGAGGATGGGGGACGGGCTCTGCTGAAACCGGGGCTGTGGGCTGTGGGACGCGTGGGACTTGTAAGACGGGTGGGCGTGCGGGGGGTTGAGAGAAGGTAACACTTTGGCCGACGGGCGCGAAGGTGTTCTCTCTTGCTCCTGCTCTTAATCTTGCTCTTGCTCCCGTTTGGGAATCATGGGACTAGCGAGACCAATGCCCAATTTTGAGCAATAGCAAAAGCAGTTAAAGGTTTAGATGTGGTATTAGCTTGGGAACGCAGACAGGTTGATACGGCGCCTCTGTTTCGGCCCCGAAGGGGTCGGACAATGGTAGCCCCGGGTGAACGAAGGGAACCCGGGGTTTAAGTAAAGCAGGCGGCAACGTCCCCGTAGGGGGCGAACAGGATGCGCATACATGGCGCGTGTGCTTGTTCGCCCCCTTCGGGGACGGTATACATTTTCGTCCGTTTACCACGGGTTCCGCTGCGCTCCGCCCGTGGCTACTATTGTCCGCCCCCTTGCGGGGGCAAGACACACAATGCGCTGTCCGCACACGCAAATGTTGCCTCTGAGCGTGCCGCATGTAAACTGAAGAATGCGCTAAGAGCAAGAGAAAGAGCAAGGGAAAGAGAAAGAGGCCGCCCACACCAATCGGCCAAACAGTTGCGGAGAAAGAACTTTTCGGGCCGGGGGGCCTGCCCTGCTATAATGGCTGTGACGGGCGGCTTTGCCGCGATATGCGGAAGACGCCCGGGGCGGGATGCTGAATGGCAATGAATCTTCGATATTTCCTGGTCATGACACTGACGGGGATCGTGCGGCTGATCTGCGGGGCGTCGTCGCGGGCGCTTGCGCCGCTTTCCGCCGCAGGCCAGCACATCTACTTTGCCAACCACACGAGCAACCTGGACGCGGTGGTGCTGTGGTCGGCGCTGCCCCCCGACATCCGCTTTCAAACAAGGCCGGTGGCGGCGCGCGACTACTGGGAGAAGAACCGGCTCCGCCGCTTTCTGGCCACGAAGGTGTTCAACGCGGTGCTCATCCAGCGGGCGGGGCATTCGGGCGAGGCCGGATCGGCGCGCGACGTGCTGACCACGTTCAACAGCATGGTCGAGGCGATTGGCACCGACGCCTCGCTGATCATCTTCCCCGAGGGAATGCGCGGCGACGGCGAGGA
>CALDSM010000110.1 GCA_937923585.1 uncultured bacterium | reverse complement strand
CGAGATCTGATCGTGACTGGAGTTCAGACGTGTGCTCTTCCGATCTCCGTCGCTGTGTTGCTGCTCTTCCTGGTCGCATCCTCATGCGCACACCAAACACCCCGCTACACACCGGAGAGCGTGGCCCCACCTGCCTCAATGGACGCGGCCAGAACCCGCCTGGAAACCGCCCCGACGACGAAAACCACCGACGCCGCACCCAACCCCGCCCCGTCCGCCGAACCCATCAACATCACGCTGGCCGAGGCAATCCAGACGGCCCTCACACGCAACCGCGGGCTGGCCGCCCAAGCCTATTCCCCCGAAATTGCCCGAAAGGCCATTGACGAAGCCCGCGCGACCTTTGACCCCGCACTGACCGCAGGCCTGGACTACCGCAATCAGAGTACGCCCGGAACGGTGTCGTCCGATGCCACCGGTTTTTCCACCGGAACAACCAGCGTCGGCCAAAACGGCTCCACGGACACGTACACACAGGTGCTAACCGTATTTCAAACACTGCTCAAAGAATCGCAGCAGATTGAACAGGTCCTTGAACAGGGCAATTCCGCGGTAAACCATGCCAACACCCTCACTTCCGATGTGAAACTCTCGCAACCCCTGCCGACGGGCACACAGGTTTACATTTCCAGCGGCTATGGACGCAGCGCATCCTCGGCCCTGGCCGGTTCGGAATACAGCGGCGACTGGTCGGTGGGCATCACCCAGGCACTGCTGCGCGGTTTCGGCAGCGACGTCAATCTGGTGTCCCTGCGCACGGCACGCAACAACGCCGCCATCAGCGACCAGGCACTGCGCGATTTCACGCTCCAGATGGTGGCGCAGGTGGAAACGGCCTACTGGGATCTGGCGCTGGCCCAGGAGACACTGCGCATCCAGCAGTTCGCGCTCGACCTCGCGCAGAAGCAGCTTGACCTCAACGACGCAAAGATCGCCGTGGGTGCGCTCCCCAAGAGCGCACGCTTCTCCGCCGAATCGGAAGTCGCCTCGAAGAAGGCGGCGCTGGTGGACGCGCAGGCCGGCCTGCTCACCCGCTCCATCAGCCTCTGGCAACTGCTCAACCCGGACAAACAGACACCCGAGTCACTCCAGTTCCTGCCCATCAGCCTGCCGGAAGTCGGCGACCCCCTGCCGACGCCGCAGGAATGCACCGCGCTCGCCGACCTGTTCCGCCCCGACCTTGCCCAGGCCCGGCTCGACCTGGCCAACGGCGAACTGGCCGTCATCCAGACAAAGAACGGCCTGCTGCCGCAGTTGGACGCCTTCGCATCCTACGGTGCCAGCAGCAGCGGCAGCACCCCCGGCGCCTGGAGCAGCCATCTCGGCGACATGACCTATGACCAGTTCCAGGCGGGCCTTTCCTTCACCATGACGCTGGGCAACCGCGCCGAAAAGGCGCGCCACCAGCGCGCCAGACTCCAGAAGAGCCAGGCCGAGGCCGTCATCCGCAACCTTCAGCAGGCCATTGAAGCGGAACTGCGCAAGGCAATTGTGGAAGTTTCGCGCGAGGCCGAACAGGTCGCTGCGTCGGGCCGGGAAGTGCGCACACGCGAGGAGGAACTGGCGGTGGAGACCGAACAGTTCCGCCTCGGCCGTTCCACCAACCTCAACGTGCTGCAGGTGCAGCAGAGACTCGTTCAGGCAAAACTGCAGGAGGCCGCCGCACGCGTGGGCCGCCTGCAATCCTTCACATCCCTCTATCAGAAGGAAGGAACGCTGCTGACCCGCAGGGGCATCGTTCTGGACAAGGACCGGGAGCTGTCGTCATGAAGAAGAAACTCGCATTCATATTCATACTGCTGTTGGCCGGCACCGCCGGAGCCTTCTACTGGAAGGCCCGGCGGGACGGCCCGGCAAAGGAAGCCGGCACGCAATACACCCCCGTCGCCGTCGAGAACAGGCCGTTGCGCCAGGAGGTGTCCTGCACGGGCAAGATCGAGTCGAACCTTGATGTGGAGGTCAAGTGCAAATCAACGGGCCAGGTCGTCGAACTGCCCTATGACGTGAGCAATCCCGTCGAAAAGGGCTCCCTCCTGCTCAAGGTGGACCCCATAGACGAGGAGCGCACCGTCCGCCAGACCGAGGTGAAACTGGCCTCCGCAAAGGCCAAACTCGCCCGTGCGCGGCAGAGCCTCGTCGTTTCCGGGTTGGACCTTGAAAGGACCCGCAAAGAGGCCCACGCCGTGCTCAAGGGCGCCGAAGCCTCCAGCAAAGACCTGCGCGACAGGGCCGCACGCACCGCAGCCCTGTTGAAGAAGGAGTATGCCAGCCCCGAGGAGGTCAGCAGCGCCGAATCAGCCGCCGTGCAGGGAGAGACCTCGCTCCAGAAGGCTTCCGCCGGCATTGACGGCATCAAGGTCTCCGAGGCCCAGCTCGAACTGCTCCGCCAGGACATCAACCTGGCCCAGGCGGATGTGGACTCGATTCAAATAGACCTCGAGAACGCGCAGCAGCGGCTCAAGGAGACACAGGTCTTCGCCCCCATTTCCGGCGTCATCTCCACGCGCCTCGTCCAGGTGGGACAAATCATCGCGTCGCCCGTGATGAACGTCGGCGGCGGCACCTCCCTGCTCACGCTCTCCGACCTGTCGCGCATCTTTGTGCTGGCTGATGTGGACGAAAGCGACATCGGCATGGTACGCGACGGACAGCCCGCCGCCGTCAAGGTGGACGCCTTTCCCGAGGACCTGTTCAAGGGACAGGTCGTGCGCGTCGCAACCAAAGGCAGCGAAGTCTCCAACGTCGTCACCTTTGAGGTCAAGATCGAAATCCTCGACGAGGCCAAGAGCAAGCTGCTCCCCAAGATGACCGCGGACGTTGACATCCTGGTCGCCGAGAAGGACAGCGCCCCGTCCATTCCCGTCGAGGCAATCAAGCGGCGCGGCCCGGACAAAGTGGTGCTCGTGCCCGGCGCCGGTCGCGAACCCGAGCCCGTCAAAGTGAAAACGGGCGTGGACGATGGAACAAACGTGGAGATTGTCTCCGGACTCAAGGCGGGTGACGCCATTCTTATTCCCCATGAACAGGTGGATGAAAGCAAGACAAAGGGCGGCTTCGGTGGCCCGCCGCCCGGCCCGCCCCCCATGTGATCCCGAGCAAGAACAAACCGCTGCAAAACAAGGAAGAAGGCAGCCATGGACAACGTGATTGAAACATCAAACCTGGTGAAGAGCTTCGTGCTGGGGGATGCGGTGGTTCGCGCCCTCGACGGGGTCTCACTCACCGTGGTCCGCGGCGAGAAGATGGCCATCACCGGTCCCTCGGGCAGCGGCAAGTCAAC
Organism: uncultured bacterium; assembly: GCA_937923585.1. GTDB lineage: Bacteria > Hydrogenedentota > Hydrogenedentia > Hydrogenedentales > CAITNO01 > CAITNO01. The sequence goes on along the minus strand of CALDSM010000110.1, from coordinate 1,253 downwards.
GCTCATGAACATCCTCGGCTGCCTCGGCCCGCCCGACTCGGGCGAATACATACTGGCCGGCGAAAACGTTTCCAGTCTGACCGGCCGCCGCCTTGCGCAAATCCGCAACCGCTATATCGGATTCGTCTTCCAAACCTTCAACCTGCTGCCGCGCCTCACGGCGCTGGAAAATGTGGAACTTCCGCTGCTCTACGGCGGTGTCAGGGACGCCCGGCAGCGCGCCAGGGCCGCCCTGGAAATGGTCGGACTCGCCGACCGGATGGAGCACGGGCCAAACCAGCTTTCGGGCGGGCAGCGCCAGCGCGCATCCATCGCGCGGGCCATCGTCACCGACCCGGCCATCCTCATGGCCGACGAGCCGACCGGCAATCTGGACACCAGGACCGGCCAGGAGATCATGGCCCTGTTCGACGAACTCAACGCCCAGGGCCGCACCCTGGTCATGGTCACCCATGATCCCGAAATCGCCGCGCAGTGCCCCCGCCAGATTCATCTGCGCGACGGGCGCGCGTCCGAGATAACGTCGCACGCGGGAGGGAACTGATCATGCTCTTCTGGACCACCGTGAAAATCGTGCTGCGCAGTCTCGTGGTCAACAAGATGCGCTCCATCCTCTCCATGCTGGGCATCATCATCGGCGTTGGCGCGGTCATCGCCCTGCTCGCCGTGGGCGCGGGCGCGCAGAAGACCGTGCTGTCCCACGTCACCGCGCTCGGCTCCAACCTCATCATGGTCAACCCCGGCCAGTCCAAGTCGGGCGGTGTCAGAAGCGCCTCCTTCCAGACCCTGAAACCGGAGGACGCCGACGCCGTTTATCGCGCCATTCCCGAGGTCGTCCGCATGTCCCCCGTCTCCCGCGGCAACGGCCAGTTCAAGTACTACAACAAGAACAAGCAGGCGTCCATCATGGGAGTCAATTCTTCCTATATCAAGATACGCAATTTCGAGATTGAACGGGGACGCGCCTTCATCCAAAGCGAGATCGAACAGCGCGCCAAGGTCGCCATTCTCGGCTCGGATGTGGCAAAGGACCTCTTCGGCGACGCCAATCCGCTGGACGAAAAGGTGAAGGTCAACGGTGTGGCCTTCAAGGTCATTGCCGTGCTCAAGTCCAAGGGCACCCAGGGACCCTTCAGTTTCGATGACCAGGCGCTCATTCCCTATACCACCGCCATGGACCGAATGCTCGGCGTGGACTATCTGAGCGAGATTGACCTGCAAATGGAGGACGGCGCCAACCAGACCGTCGTCCA
>CALDSM010000109.1 GCA_937923585.1 uncultured bacterium | reverse complement strand
ACACAAAGAAGCAGAAACATTGACATGGATGGACAGGATGAACAGGATGGAAGACGGGGAGCGTGGCAGAAGACTCACTGCGGCTTGCGGTGATCTTGGGACATAGTGGTACGGAGAAAGAATACGGACAGAAGAGAGAGTGACCACAAAGATCACAAAGAACACAAGGGGCAACATGGCACGTATGTGTTCTTCATATAGTGGGTTGCATAGTGGACATGGTGAACTTATTCGAAAGAAGACAAGAAGATGACAGACAGAGGTGCGGACGGGCCGGACGAGCACGGGGTGGCGGAGCCGCAACCGCAACCGAGGGAGGGTCCCGGGTTTGGAGTCGCGTGCAGTGAGCCGGCATCGCATTCTGGCGCTGGAATGCCGGGAAAGGCGCGCGCAGGCACGCCTTTCAGGCTGCCGAAAGACGAGCCAGTCCCCGTTTTTGCCTACTCTTTTTCTGTGTGGCGAACGGACATCAGGTGTGATTCGGAACACTGGAAGGGAGTGGTGCACAGGGCGGCATTAATGCCCAAACCATTGGCCAAACACACTTCTGCCGCAAACGGTCCTTGCCCGTCACAAACTCAGGCCGGCAGAACGATTACCCGTTCACTGCCGCGCGCAACCGGTCCAGGTATTTGGGCACGCCGGTCCTGGCGTCCTCGTCGCCTTCATATTCCAGCGAGAGATAGCCGCGGTAGTTGGCGTCGCGCAGGATGCGGACGATGCGGGCGTAATCGGCGGGCTCTTTGCCCGAACCGTCCTCCGTGTGGACCTCCGTCTTGGCGTGGGTGGTCAGCACCTTGGGCATGACCGTCTCCATGCACTTGTAGGGCTCGCGGATGAAGTTGCCCGTGTCGAGGTTGAGCCCCAGCCATTCGTGGTTCACCGCGGCGAGTATGTCGAGCACCTCCGCGGCGGTTTCGGTCAGGTATCCGTGGTTTTCCAGCGCCAGGAACACGCCGCGTGAACCGGCATGGTCGCAGCACTCCTTCAGGCATTCCACCACGGAATCAAAGTTGCGCTTTCGGTCGGCGTCCTTGGGTTTGCCGCCCGCAAACACGCGCATGCAGGGCGAACCCAGTTCGACGGAATGATCAATCCAGCGCTTTACATCGGCGACCTGTTTGGCCCGGTCATCGGCGGAGGAAGCGCAGAAGGTGTTGCCCACCGACGTGGCACAGACATCCAAGCCCAGGCGAAACGCCTTTGCCTTGAGGTCGTTCATGTACTTCGGCTCTTCAGACGTGAAGTAGTAAGAGGTCAGTTCAACGCCGTCCAAGCCCCGCGCCGCCGCCAGGTCGAGCCACTCGAACAGCGTCATCTCGCCTTTTTTCGCGCCCCGGGGCAGGTAGTCGCGGAATGAGTAGGCGGCGCAGCTCAGTTTAATCTGGGAGGCGATGACACCCTCGCCCACGGCGGGTTTGGCGGGAGAGACCGCCGCCTGGCCGTTGCGGGCCGCCAGGGTTGCCGCCGCCATTCCGGCGGCCAGTGCCTGTCTTCGTGTCAATTTCATGTTCCGGCTCCTTTCTGGGGTCATCTTGGACAAGGGGGTCAGCGTTGCACAGGTACCACTGTGGACAGTCATGCTAATGGCATCTTATCCCGACGGGTGAACGCCGCGAAAAGCGGGTACAGACACGCCTTTCAAACTGCCGAAAGGCGAGCCAGTCCACGTTTTTCGCCTGGTCTTCCTTGTTTGTTTACGTGGCAATTGCGACCCAGTACACTACGATACATGAAGAGGATGCGGTTCCGTCAATGATCATGCGCGCAGGAAAGCAATATATGGACTGCGGCGTTGTTGCCACAGTAGTCCATATTACGCCTCTCAGAGCGTCACGGAGAAGCATATGCAGAACAAGAATACGCCTTCGGCCACGGCAGGACCGATGACGATGGAGACGACCGGTGCGCCTCCCGCATTGCCGCCCATGTGCCGCAACTGCCGCCGGGTCATTCAGCCCGACTTCAAGTATTGTCCCCATTGCGGCCAGTGCCAGAACCAGGGTTCCGCCTGGTACTATCATCCCGCCTTCATACTGTTCGCCGCGCTCACGGTGGCGGGGCCGCTGGTGCTGCCCCTGGTTTGGCGCTCACAGCGAATGCGTTTGGCGGGCAAGACCGTCCTGTCCGCGGTGATTCTCCTGTACACCGCGTATGCCGTTTACCTCTGTTACCGGCTTGTGACGTGGGAACTGAGTTTCTCCAGCGAACTGGGCGAAGTGATGCGCCAGATTCACCCGCGCTGACCGGATTTTCACCACCGGTGAAATCCTGCTATTCTTTCGGCGGGCGCGCCGCCTGAAAGAAAGCGAGACCATGGCCAAGAAACCCACATTGTTGACCACCACGCTCTGGGATTTTCCGTCGCAGCAGTACGGCGACGAGCAGCAGGGCGACAAGAACTACCGGGGTGCCACGCCCGCGTACATCCTGTGGAACCTGCTCCAGCGCTACACCCGGCCCAGCGACCTGGTGATTGACCCGATGGCGGGCAGCGGCACAACGCTCGACGTGGCGCGCGAACTGGGCCGCCGCGCGCTGGGTTATGACCTCCAGCCCACGCGGCCGGACATCTTCCGGTGCGATGCGCGAAAACTGCCGCTGCAGGACGAGAAGGCGGCCTTTGTTTTCATCGATCCGCCCTACTCCACCCATCTTGAATACAGTGACGACCCGCGCTGCATCGGCAAACTGGACGCGCAGCACCGGGAGTACTATGAGGCCATGGAGCAGGTGGTTGCGGAGGTGGACCGCATTCTGCGTCCGGGCAGACACATGGCGCTGTATGTTTCCGACTCTTTCCAGAAGGGCAAGCCCTTCTGCCCCATCGGGTTTGACCTGTTTGCGATCATGCGCCAGCGTTTCGAACCGGTGGACATCATCGCCGTGACCCGGCGCAACAAGAATCTGGAGAAGGGCAACTGGCACGCCGCCGCGGTGGAGGGGAACTATTTCCTGCGCGGGTTCAATTACCTGTTCATCATGCGCAAGCCCGAGGCGAAAGTCCGGGACAAGAGGGGCGCCGCCGCCCCGCGGACTTCCGCAGCCCCCGCAAAGGACGCCCCCAACCGACCGGTCAGGCACAGTATTGAACGCGGACCGGGACATGCGGGTCCGGGAAGAGCGCCCGGCAGAAAGCCGGGCGGGTTCAAACCTTCGGGCAGGAAGCCGGAGCGGTGACGGAGCGCGGCTATGGCAGCGTGCAGCCGACGTCCTCGGTGAGAAACTGGCGCAGCGTTTCTTTGGACTCTTCCGGAAAGTCGCGGATGGAGGGGCGGTGTCGTCCGCCCTTGAAGATGTGCAGCCGCTTGTGTTTGGAGGCGCATTGGTCATAAAGCGCGGTGGTCTCCGCAGCTTTCAGGACCCTCTCGTTGTCGCCGCTCATGATTAGCGTGGGGCAGGTGCATTGGGGCATGTAGGTCAGGGGGGACAACGCCGTGAAGTCCGCGCCGATCCTGCGGCTGAGAAAGAAGCGGTATGGCCAGCCGATGAAATGAGGCACCTTCGCCAGGTCAAGCCGGTTGTCGGTGGCATGCTGCATGGTGTCATAGCTGGATTCCACCACGGCAAAGCCCAGGTCGGAAAAGTCCTTCATCGCAAAACAAACCGTTGCCGCGCCCAGCGAGAATCCGTGCGCGCCGACGGTCTTGAACCCCCTGTCCTTCAGCCAGCGCACGCAGGCAATGAGGTCCTTTCGCTCATGGTATCCGATGGACACCATGTCGCCGCCGCTTTGGCCCGAGCCCCGCAGGTCGGGCAGCAGCGCGGAGAATCCCCAGTTGATGTAGGTTTCCGCCGTGGACGCCAACTGGCTGCGGTTGGCGCCGATACCCGAAAGGGTAACCACCGCGTTGGGGCTTTCGTTCGGCACGTACCAGGCGGACAGGGCAATTCCGTCCTCGGTCACCAGTGAAACCTGCTCCACGTGCCTTCCGGCAATTTCTTCCCGGGGCTTGACCTGGCTGTGTCTCTCGCCCGTGGCCACGTTGGCGCCCACCACCCCCACGGCAATCCAAAGCGCAATGAAGAGCAGCGCGAGGACGATGCCGGACCATTTCAGAAGACGCCGCATGCAGAATACTCCGTGTTGAATTACATATTGCTTCGCGTCATGGCGACCACGCCGTCATTGCGAGCCTCAGACCGCCCCGGCGGCGATTCGCCAAAGAAAGCCGGTTCCGGTATGTGGGACAGCCGCCCTCGGCTGTCTACTCGCGACGAATGCCCCGGGCCGACAGGCGAGGGCGCCTGTCCCACACTTTCTTAGCAGCGCGGCGAAGCAATCTCCTGGAACCACAGCCAAGAACCTGGGCCATCGCGAGCACGAGATTGCTTCGCTTCGCTCGCAATGACGTGGTGAGATATGCGGATTGAAGCCGAACATCAGGGCAGCCGCAGCACGCCAAACACCGGGAAGTGGTCCGTCGGATAGCGGCCGTCTTCGTTGTAGGTGACCGTCTCGCATTGCACCGCCTGCACGCCGCCCCGGTACAGAATCCAGTCAATGCGGTTGTCCGCGTCGGGTTTGGGCG
>CALDSM010000108.1 GCA_937923585.1 uncultured bacterium | reverse complement strand
CCATGCCCCGAACCAAGACCATGCCCCGAACCAAGACCATGCCCCGAACCAAGACTGTACCCCGAACCAAGACTGTACCCAGAACCAAGACTGTACCCAGAACCAAAACTTCAGGAAGGAATTTGCCCTATTAGCCCGCTTCAGCGGCTCCTCTTTGCACCCGGCTTTAGCCGGGGTGTATAAAGGGCTAACACTGTTTTGTCCAGCACGCTTCAGCGCGCTTTCGGGAGGCTTTAGCGATGAATGAGAAGGCGGGCAGCACCCATGTGTTCAGCGAGCTCTTTGCACATGCAAACTGGCACACCAAGAATGATGAGCCCCTGCTGACACCCGGAACTATAGAGCCATGGGTGCACCGGCAAATCTGCGAGTACTGCACTGAGGTCAAAGGAATCCACTTCAAGGAAGTGGGCGGCACAGCCGATCATGTCCATCTGGTGTTTCAGTTCGAGCCCACCATAAAGCTCAGCGAGTTCCTGGGCCAGGTGAAAGGAGCCGTCTCCTACAAGGCCAACAGGCATTTTGCCCGGCAGGCAATCGAGTGGCAGCGCGGCTATGGAATGGTGACCTTCTCCACGCGCCATCTCGGCACGTTCGTCGAGTACGTGCGGAACCAGAAGCGGCACCATGCCGAAGGGACCGCCATCGAAGTCCTGGAGCAGTGGGGAGAAAATGCCTGAAGGCCGGGGAAAAGCGCACTGCTGAAGGCATAGAGGGGGGGGAGAGCCGCAACCCCCAGCTGAAGCTGGGGGCAAAGAGGAGCCGGCTCAAGCCGGCTGACAGGGCATGCGTTCCCTGTGGCTGTGACTCGCGCCCTTGAGGCGCTCGCGAGCACGTCAGGAACAAGTCGGGAGAAGTCGGGAGAAGTGGGGGACAGACCGCCATTTGGTTCTCGCCCGTCACTCGCCCCCAGGCCCGCAATCATGCGGGAGAATGCGCGAAGGCGGTGCCGGCCGAAATGGGCCTCCTTACGGCAATACTTCCCGGCGGAACCTTTCCACGTACTTGTCGCCGTCCTTTGCCTCTTTCAGACACTCCTTGCGAAGAAACTGGTAGGTCTCTTCGCTCATCTCAGGCGTGTATTTGTCGAGGGACGGGGAGAACTGGCTCACGTGCTTGTTGGACGCCTTGACCTTGTCCTCCACCACCGAGGTGATATCCACGAGGTAATTCGGCGATGTCGTGTAGTAGTAGTACGCGACCGGCACGGGGGAGGGCTTGAGGCCCTCGTCGAGCAGGTGCTGCGGGTAATACAGGTGCCATTCCGCCGCGATGAACGCGTCTTTCGTGACCATCGCCGCCATGCGGTGGTCCGTCTTGTGCCAGCGATTGAACTCGTCGCCTGGGTCAATGGTGAACACGGCGTCCGGGCGGTACTTCTTGATCAGGCGGCACGCCTCACCGCGCAGGCGCTGAGGGTTCGCGTATTCCAGGTCACCGTCCTCGTAGCCAAGCCAGACCAGGTTCTCTTTTGGAATGCCGAGCACCTGGCACGCCGCCTCTTCCTCGGCGCGCCGGATCACCGCCAGCCGCTCCCGCGTCATTTCCAGGTCGAGCGAACCCTTGTTGTCGTTCGTGTAGATGACGATGATCACTCTGTTGCCGTTCTGGGTTAGAAGTTTCATCGTCCCACCGCACAGGAACGTGTCGTCATCGGGATGGGGCGTAAACACCAGCACCGTCTTGCCGGTCCAGAGTTCGATCCGGTCTTTGTCCGCCACCTTCACCGTCTTCGACGGGGTCGCATCCTCCGCCCGGGCCGCCAGACACCATGCGGACAGAAGCAGGACCGCCGCACACAATTTCTTTCGCATATCGGAAACTCCCAAGTGTAATGAAAGCCGGGGCTTCGAGAACTTCACCTTCCCTCTATACTGGCAGAATCTCCGAGCCGGTTCCAGATGGCCGCCCCTGTGCGCTTCGTTGACATGCGCGGCAGCGGGCGCATTATTCACACTTGCCGCCCGCCGATTCCATTTTGTGGTATGCTTTTTTGTGGTAAAATATTGACAGGTGGTCGGGAATGTCCCCGGTTGGGCACTTCTGTTGTCCCCGCCATGTCCAGAGAGGTGGAATAGAAAAGCGAATATGATGAAGAGCATTGCGTTTGTGTCGGGACTCATTCCGATGGCTCTGTGCCTGCTGGTTGCGGTTATGCCGCAACCGGTGGCCCATGCCTGTGACACCACGCCGCCGACGGGCACCATCGTCATCAACAACAAC
>CALDSM010000107.1 GCA_937923585.1 uncultured bacterium | reverse complement strand
GTCGAGATCGCGCCCAAGTTCTCGCTGGCCTTCAACAACTGGGGCAACCTGCTGGCCCGTCAGAACCGAAACGAGGAGGCGGAGGCCAAGTACCGCGAGGCGCTCCGCATCCGTCCCGCCGACGAGTACGCCTATTACAACCTGGCGCGGCTGGCCGAAGGACAGGGGAAGAGCGACGAAGCCGTGGACCTGTACAAGAAGGCCATGGAGAACTCGCCGAAGAACTCGAACATCCCCAACAACCTCGCCCTGCTGCTCTCCAGAATGGGCCGCGCCGACGATGCCATCGCCATGTACCAGAAGGCCCTTGAAGTGGACCCGAAGAATCCCCTGGTCCACAACAATCTCGGCCACGAAATCCAGGAGAAGGGCAACCTCGAAGAGGCATTGCGGCATTACCAGACCGCGCTGGAACTGAAGCCCGCGCTGCTGCTCGCGCTGAACAACCTGGACGCGGCGTATGAGACCCTTGGCAGGCCCGACGAGGCGCTGGCATGGTATGACAAGGCGCTGGCGGCCAAGCCGGACGACGGCGATGTGCACAACAGTCTCGGCTGGCACCATTACCGCCACGGCGACCTCGACAAGGCGCAGCGGTATTTCGAGGCGGCGATTCAGGCCATTCCCCAGTTCCCGCTCGCGCAGAACAATCTCGGCAATGTGTTCTTCGCCCGCGGCGACTATGAGAACGCGCTGATTCATTACCGCAGGGCGCTCGAAATCCACGCCGCCAATTCCTATGCCGACCTGAACATTGCCCGCACACTGATCGCGCTCAAGCGCGCGGGCGAAGCCGCGCCCCATTTCGACGCGGCGGCCGCCAAGAATCCGGGTGATGCAAATGTGCGTGTCGAAATCGGCACCCTGGCCGCCGCTGCGGGCAACATCAAGGCGGCCATCGGCTGGTACGAACAGGCGCTCCAGATGGACCCGAAAAACGCCACCGCCCAGTTCAATATGGGGGCCCTGCTGCTGGCCGACGGCCAGAAGGAACGGGCCCGGCAGGTGCTGGAGGGTCTGGCAAAACAGCAGCCCGACCTGCCCGGACTGCGGGAGAAGCTCAGCGCAGCAGCTTCCTGATCCGCTCCGCCAGCGCCGCGGCGGCGGGTTCCAGCGGGTCTTCCCCCGCAACGGTCACATCGGCCCGCGCCGCCAGCGGCGCGACATGGCGCGCATGCATGGGGCGCACCGTCGCTTCAAACTGGGTCGTCACCTGCGCGGCCGTGCGTCCCCGTTCGCGGGTGTCACGTTCCCGCCGCCGCGCAAACCGCACCGCATCGGAAGCCTCCACAAACACGCGCAGCGAAAGCAACCCCTCCAGCTCCGCCATGCCGATTACATGCAGCCCCTCCACCAGAATAACCGGGGCCGGGTCCAGATGCCGGGTTTCGGCGCGCCGTGTGTGGAGCGTGAAGTCATACTGCGGCGCCTCGATTGCCCGCCCCGCCGCCAGCGCCGCAACCTGTGCGGCCAGCAGGGGCGCCTCCACGGCGGCCGGTTCATCGAAGTTCACCGTCGCCCGCGCCGCAGGCGTGAGTGCCGCAAGGTCACGGTAATACCAGTCCTGCGAGAAGGTGACGCAGTCCCGGCCAAAGTGTTCGGCCAGCATTCGCGCCAGGGTAGTCTTGCCCGAGCAGGTGCCCCCGGATATACCCACCACACAACGCGTCATCAAAACTGTTCCATCATCCATCGTCTTCTCCAAACCGCCGCCATTCCCGTCATCTTGTATTCCAGTCCCTTTTCGGGCAATCATAACCCGGCATGGAGGTGAAGGTGCAATGAACAATTCCGGCAAGCATGTGCTGTTCGTGGTCGCTGCCGTCGTCGTAGTCTTCTTCTCACTGCCCGGATTGCTGGGTCGGCTGCAGACGGGTTCCGGTTCCACCGTTCAAGCCCCTCCCGTTTCAGCGAGCGTTCCCATTTCCGTCGCGCCATCGATTCAGGCACCGCCTCCGCCTGTTGTGCCGCCGGTTCAAGCCGTTCCGCAATCCTCCTCCGGAGTCATCGAGAATGCATACGAGAATCGCACCGGCAATTTGCCCGTGACGGAGGCCGGAGTGGTAACGCGAATACTGTCGGACGACAACGACGGCTCGCGTCACCAGCGGTTCATTCTGACACTGGCCTCGGGGCACACGGTGCTCATCGCCCACAACATAGACATCGCCCCCAGATTGAACAGCCTGCGCGAGGGGGACCAGGTCATCTTCTCCGGCGTGTACGAGTGGAACGAGAAAGGGGGCGTGGTCCACTGGACCCACCATGACCCCTCTGGACGCCACGGCGGTGGCTACCTCCAGCACAACGGCCAGTATTACCAGTAGTAATGCCTGCACTTTCCGGCGTTGCCGCACAGCGGTTCTACTCCCGTCATTCCCAATCGAATTACCATGGAACGCTTGACATTCAATCCCGAGGCAAATATAATACCTACCAAGTAGGTATTATATTATGCGCCTTTCCAAGAAGTCCGATTACGCGCTGCGCGCGTTGATTGGCCTGGCCCGTTGGGCTAGGTCCGAGCCGCTGTCCATGCGGACACTGGCCGCGTTGAACGATGTGCCGGAGAAGTTCATGCAGCAGATCATGATGGACCTGAAGGCGCAGGGATGGGTGACCAGCACGGCCGGCCGGGACGGGGGATACAAACTGGCCCTGCCGCCGGAAGACCTGACCATGGGCCAGGTGGTCCGCCATTTCGACGGGGTGCTTGCCCCCATAGGCTGCGTGTCCATTACGAACCATGAGCGGTGCAGCCAGGAGCCGACCTGCTCTTTTCGCCGGGTGATGCTGGAGGTGCGCAACCACACCGCCGATCTGCTTGACCGGACCACGCTGGCAGAGATAGCCTTGGGCAGGGTCCGGTCCGCCCGGGAATCGCAGATCCAGGAATTCACAGGAGGGGCTGGGATATGAGACGGGTTTCGTTCATCAATTTGGCGCTTGTTTCGCTGCTTGCCGCTATCACCCTTGCGGGATGCGGCGGCTCTGGCGGGACAGGCGGTCCTGGGCCGGTGGAACTGCTCAACGTCTCCTACGACCCCACCCGCGAACTGTACCAGGACTTCAATGCGGCCTTCGCGAGGCACTGGAAGGAGAAGACCGGCCAGGAGGTGAACGTACGCCAGTCGCACGGCGGTTCGGGCAAGCAGGCGCGCGCGGTCATAGACGGGCTGGAGGCGGATGTGGTGACGCTGGCACTGGCCTATGACATTGACGCCATCGAGAGCGACGACGGGGTGCCCCGGTCAGGATCACCCCGCGCACCCCGTCGTCGCTCTCGATGGCGTCGAGG
>CALDSM010000106.1 GCA_937923585.1 uncultured bacterium | reverse complement strand
TACGAGATCTGATCGTGACTGGAGTTCAGACGTGTGCTCTTCCGATCTGAGATTCCGCCGGAGATGTTACGGGCCTGCATGGTGCTCCCCTTCAACTGGGACAATGCCCAACGCACGGCCAAACTGCATAATCTTGAGTACACACGCCCGCCGGAGCAGTCAAGGGTGGCGCTCAAGGATGATCTCAAACTTATCGCGCAGGCTGCGGTTGCAGACGCTGAATTTGTCATAACCGACGACACAAGAACGTTCTACCGCTTCTGTAAGTCGTTCCGGGAACTTGGCGAAGTCGAATTCACGCCCATTAAGCTGGAAGATGGCTTTGACAGTTCCTTCTTCGAGCCGAACAGCCAAAAGAACATGTTCGACACCTTTGAAGACACCGGTGAGGGCGAAGAGGATGCCCAAGAGTAGTCTATTCTTCACTGCCAAGCCCAAGGACGCCTGATAACATTCCCTGACATCAACAGCGAAGACCGGCTGGTCCGGAAGACCCTTGGTGACCGCGTTTGCATAAGCATTTGTAGTCCGCTGACTGATCGCCGTTCAACATTAGGGGATGAATGTGCCCGGCAAAATGGGGAGCTATGGTTGCGCGCGGCGGGCCAGCGATGCGGGTTTCCCCATGGGCATTGGGCGGATGCAATGAAGATTAGAAGTACTCTCCGATTCGCCGACGGTTCACGGCCGAGAATTGCGCAGAAATGGGTGTTTCGCGACGCGTTTGACCGTACACCCGCTTCGGTCTAGTATGTGTGTGCTGTTTTGAACCGGTGATGAACCGCAACACAAGGAGCAGGGACCATGGCAACACTGGACCGTCGCGGATTCCTCAAAGCGGGCGCTGCCGCGGCCGCAATGACTATGACAGCGCGGGTGCGCGCCCAGGCGCAGGGGGCCAATGAGCGCGTCATTCTGGGATTCATGGGCGCGGGGGGGCGCGGTTCCTTCCTGGCCGATGAGTTTGCTCGGCGCAGCGATGTGGAAATCCGCTATGTTGCAGATCCGGACCTGCGCCGCGCCAACGCGGGTGCCAAGGCCCTGGAGCAGATTCTCCCCAAGGCGCCGGTGGTGCATCAGGACTTCCGGCGCATGCTGGACGACCAGGAGGTGGACGCGATTGTGATGGCCACGCCGGACCACTGGCACGCGCTGGGCACGATTCTGGCATGCCAGGCGGGAAAGGATGTCTACGTCGAGAAACCCACCTCGCACAGCATCTGGGAAAGCCGGAAGATGGTGGAGGCGGCGCGCAACCACAAGCGTGTCGTGCAGGTGGGGGCGCAGAACCGCAGTAACGACAACGTCGTCCAGGCGCGCGAGTACGCCCATTCGGCGGATTTCGGCGACATCCATTTCGTGCGCGTGCTCAACAGCAAGGAGCGCTCCACCGTGGGCCGCAAGCCAGACCTGCCCAGCGCCCCGGAAGGCGTGGACTACGACATGTGGCTTGGCCCGGCGCCCAAGAAGCCTTTCAACGAAAACCACTTCCACTATGCCTGGCACTGGTTCTGGGACTATTCGGGCGGCGACATCATCAACGACGGCGTACACCAGATTGACATTGCGCGCTGGGTCATCGGCCGCAAGCACCCCAAGTCTGTGGTATCCGCAGGCGGCATCTATTCCTTCAAGGACGACCAGGAGACGCCCGACACGCACACGGTCAACTGGGAATACGACGACATGGAAATGGTCTTCGAGCAGGCCCTGTGGGCGCCCTACCTGAAGAAGACCCCCGTGGAAATCCGCGACAACGACAAGATCCCCAATTGGCCCTTCAACGGCACGCGCGTTGAGATCTACGGCACCAAGCAGATGATGTTTCTCGGCCGTCACGGCGACGGCTGGCAGGCCTTTGACGCGGACGGGCAGGCGGTACGCACCGAGCCCGGCCTGTTCAGTCCGTCCAACGTGGCGCACAGCGACAACTTCATCGCCTGCATCCGCTCGCGCGAACTGCCCGCCGCGGACATCGAGGAACTGCATTTGTCCACGCTGCTCTGCCACTACGGCAACATTGCCTACCGCACGGGGCGCAAACTGCACATTGACCCGGACACGGACGGATTCAAGGACGATGACGGCGCCAACGCGCTGGTGAAACGCACGTACCGGGACCCCTATGTGATTCCCGAGAATGTGTGACGGCTGAGACAGCCATCCCCGCCTGACGCCTTGTCACTTGGTCTCGAAGGCAAGTTCCTGCGCGTAAACCATTCGGCGGCCTGACAGGACGATCACGCGCAGCAGGGTGTCGGGGTTCGGCAGGGCCAGCATGCCGGGGGAGAGGGTCCATTTCGCATTCAGTCCGGGGCCGACCTCCACCGGGCCGTTGCCGATGCCGGCGCTGCCGCCGTAGACCCACGCGCTTGGGCTGTCGGGCAGACGCTGGAAATCGGCCTGCCCGGGTTCCTTTGCCTCCACATGCACGGCATAGTCCGCCGCGGCCAGGCCCTGTCCGGCATTTCCCGGAACCGCCACGGTGACCGTTCGTGGTGTCCCATTGTCCACCGAAAGCACCCATGCACCCTGCGGCGCGGGGAGCGCGTCAAAGGCCACCGAACCCGCAAAGCGTGTGAAATAGAGAAAGCACAGCGCCGCCGCGAAGACCGTTGCCAGTGCCGCGCCAACGGCAATGAAATCCCAGTGCCCCAGCTCCTTCGGAAGCCATGGGCGCAGTCGTTTCAGCCAGGCGGGGGCGACGGTGGAGGAGGGAGACCCATTCTTTCCGGATTCCCTCTTCGCAGGGTCCTGGGAGTCGGAACTGGAACTGTCCGACACCTTAAACCGCTCCAGTTCGCCCGCATAGCGGGTCAGGGGCAGATCAATCAATCCGCCATGGCCTTCCACCGTGTCAAGGGCCAGCACGGCGTTGCACAGGTTGGCCTCCGTGCCCCGTTCGCGGATCTCCGCCTGAAGGCGCCGGTTTTCCTCATTGACCGCCCGGGCGTTGACGTGCCCCTCGGCCGCCCTGGCGGCAAGCAACCGTTGCTGGTGCGCCGCCACACGCGCCAAGTCCTGGGCGTTCTCCATGCGCTCGCGGAGCCTGGTCCGGAACTCGTCCAGTTTGCGCTGCGCCTTGCGCTGCTGTTCATCAAAGTAAACGGCCGCTCGCATCGCGTCCATGGCCTGCGGCAGGTCCTGTTCGCGGGGAAGGCGTCGGCCTGTGGCCAGCAAACGCGCCCTCTCGCGCCAGGAATACAGCAGCCGCGCCCGGCGCTCCAGGCGGTCCTGCTCGATCCGGCTAAGCACGCTTTTCCTTGTAAGCCAGCGCTGCGGTCACGAAATCGCGGAACAGCGGCTGCGGGCGCGTCGGCTTGCTCTTGAATTCCGGGTGGAACTGGGACGCGCAGAACCATGGGTGGTCGGCCAGTTCCATGATCTCCACGAGTTCATGGTCGCCCTTGGGGTGGCGGCCGCTGACCACCATGCCCGAATCAACCATGGCTTCGAGATAGGAGTTGTTGAACTCGTAGCGGTGGCGGTGGCGCTCGCTGATCACGTCGGCGCCGTAGGCCGCGTGCGCCTTGGTGCCCGGCGTCAGATCGCAGCGGTACTGTCCCAGCCGCATCGTGCCGCCCATTTCCTTGATGCCGCGCTGCTCGGACAGCAGGCAGATCACGGGGTGGGGCGTTTGCGGGTCAAACTCGGTCGAGGTGGCGCCGGTGAATCCGGCCACGTGCCGCGCCAGTTCGATGACGGCAATCTGCATGCCCAGGCAGATGCCGAAATAGGGCACCTTCTTTTCGCGCGCGTAGCGAACCGCGGCGATCTTGCCCTCAATTCCGCGCGAGCCGAAACCGGGCCCCACCAGAATGCCGTCAAACTCGGCCAGCGCCGCGCCGACATCGTCCATCTGCTCCAGTTTCTCGGAGTCCACCCATTGCAGTTTGACCTTGCAGTCATTGGAGATGCCGGCGTGGACGAAGCCCTCGTTGATGCTCTTGTACGCGTCGTCATGCCCCACGTACTTGCCCACTGCGGCGATGCGCACCTCCTTGTCCGCGTTCTTCATCCGCTCCACCATGGCCGTCCACTCGGTCACGTCGCCCTCGGGCGCGTCAATGTGCAGCAGCCGCAGCACGGTGGTGTCCAGGTTCTGGCTCTTGAAGTTGAGCGGAATCGCGTAGAGCGGCGAAATGTCCTCGGCATTGATGATTGCGTCGGCGGTCACGTTGCAGAACAGCGCGATCTTGGCGCACTGGTCCGGGCCGAGCCGCTTCTTGCCCGTGCGGCACACGATCACGTCGGGTTGCAGGCCGATGTCGCGCAGGGCGCGCACGCTGTGCTGTGTCGGCTTGGTCTTCAGCTCGCCGGCGGCTTCGATGTAGGGCACCAGCGTCACATGGATGAAGCAGCAGTTTTCCGGCCCTATTTCAAGCCGGAACTGGCGCAGCGCCTCCAGGAAGGGCAGGCTCTCGATATCGCCCACCGTGCCGCCGATCTCGACGATGGCCACGTCCACCCCGTCCTCCTCGGCGGTCAACTGGCGGATGCGCGACTTAATCTCATCCGTGATGTGCGGAATCACCTGCACGGTCTTGCCCAGGAACTCGCCGCGCCGCTCCTTCTGAATCACGGCGTTGTACACCGCGCCGGTGGTCGCGTTGCTCTTCTGCGACCGCTTCGCCGACGTGAACCGCTCGTAGTGGCCGAGGTCCAGG
>CALDSM010000105.1 GCA_937923585.1 uncultured bacterium | reverse complement strand
CGAGATCTGATCGTGACTGGAGTTCAGACGTGTGCTCTTCCGATCTCGTGCTGGAGGCGCTGCGCCTCGGTGCCCAGCGCGCGCAGCGCCTCCAGCACGCGCGGCGACGGGGGATAGGGGTTCTCGTTGGTGTTCAGTTTGACGACGTTGAGGTCGGACGGCTGCTCTCCGGGCACGTATCCCGCCACCGATTCCAGCATCTTGCGTCCGTACTTCATTTGAAATCCTCCTGCACGCGCACGGCCACCGAGCGGGCGTGCGCCTGCAAGCCTTCGAGTGTCGCCAGCTCGATGATGTCGTCCGCCTGTGCGCGCAGCCGCTGGCGCGTGTAATAGAGCACGCTGGTCACCTTGCGGAAATCCTCGGCGGTCAGCGGCGACGAGAAGCGCGCGCGGCGCATCGTGGGAAGGATGTGGTTCGGCCCGGCGTAATAGTCGCCCACGGCCACGGGTGTCATCGGCCCGATCATGATTGCCCCGGCGTTCGTGATTTTCGCGGCGACCCGCGTCGGAATCTTGACCTGAATGCTCAGGTGCTCCGGTGCGATCAGGTTGGTGAGGTCAACGGCCTCGTCCATGGAGCGCACCACCACGACGGCGCCGCAGGACTCCAGCGACTGGCGCACGATTGTCGCGCGGTCCAGCCCGGGCGCCTGTTCGGCGACGTACTCCTGCACGGTGCCGGCCAGTTCGGCCGAGGTCGTGATAAGGACGGGCATGGCCTCCTCGTCGTGTTCCGCCTGGGCCAGCAGTTCGTAGGCCACAAAGCGCGGGTCGGCCTCGGCGTCGGCGATGACCACCACCTCGGACGGCCCAGCCTCGCTGTCAATTTCCACCGCCTGGCGCACGAGCGCCTTGGCCATGGTCACGTAGGCGTTGCCCGGCCCGGTGATCTTGCAGACCGGCGGAATCGTGGCCGTGCCGTAGGCCAGGGCGGCCACGGCCTGCGCGCCGCCCACGCGGAACACGCGCGTCGCGCCGGCAATGCGCGCGGCGGCCAGCACGCCGGGGTGAATGTCGCCGTTGCAGGTCGGCGGCGAGACCATGATGATCTCTTTGACGCCGGCCACGCGCGCCGGAACGATGTTCATAAGCACCGACGAGGGGTAGAAGGCCTTGCCGCCGGGCACGTACACGCCCGCACTTTCGATGGGCGTGACGCGCTGGCCGATGATGGTGCCGTCCTCGAAACTCTCTTCCCAGGACTCGCGCAGGTGCTTGGAGTGGAAGGCGCGGATGTTGTCGTGGGCGCGCTGCAATATGGCCGTCAGCTTGGGATCAAGCGTGTCCGCAGCCCGGTCCAGTTCCTCCCGGGTGACCTCAAACTGCGACGCTTCAAGCCGCACGCCGTCAAAGCGCTCCGTCAGTTCCGCGACAGCCTCGTCGCCCTCGCGGCGCACCGCGTCTATGATGGAACGGACCGTCGTCCTGCGCGGGGCATCATCGGCCCCGCCCGCGAGGGCGCGCTCCACAATGCCCTGCTTCAATGCGTCCAGCGCCGCATCGTCGTCAATGTCATACCGCTTTATCTGCACCGCGTCATCCTCCGCAGCAAAATCGTTCCACAACCCGCACAACCGTCTCACATCAGACAGGTCACTCGCGCACGCGCTCAATGTCCGCGCCCAAACTCGCAAGCCGCTCTTCAATCCGCTCATAGCCGCGGTCAATGTGGTACACGCGCGCCACGGCGGTTTCGCCGCGTTCGGCCATGAGCCCCGCAATGACGAGCGCCGCGCTCGCCCGCAGGTCCGACGCCATGACGGGCGCGCCGGACAGGCGCTCCACGCCGCGCACAACCGCCGTGTTTCCGTCCAGCTCGATGTCCGCACCCATGCGGATCAGTTCGGCCACCTGCATGAACCGGTTCTCAAACACGGTTTCCTTGATCCGGCTGGTGCCCCGCGCGCAGGTGAGCAGCGCCATGGTCTGCGCCTGCAGATCGGTGGCGAATCCGGGGAACGGATAGGTTGTGATGTCGGTGGCATGCAGCCCGTTGGAGGCGTTTGCGCGGATGCGTCCGCCGGACACCTCGATCTCCGCGCCAATCTCGCGCAGCTTTTTGAGGAAGGTGGGCAGATGGTCCGCGTTGGCGTTGAGCACGGTCACATCGCCGTGGGTGGCCACACCCGCGGCGAGGAAGGTGCCGGCCTCGATGCGGTCGGCCACCACCGGATGCTCCGCGCCGCCCAGCGGATCCACGCCGACGACGGTGATCATGTCCGTGCCCGCGCCGGAAATGCGCGCGCCCAGGCCGTTGAGAAAGCGCCCAAGATCCTCGATTTCCGGCTCGCGCGCCACGTTCGTCAGGCGGGTGAGCCCGTCGGCGCGGCATGCGGCCATCATCAGCGTTTCGGTCGCGCCGACGCTGGGGAAGTCCAGCGCGAATTCGGCGCCCTTGAGGCGGCCCTCGGCCACCACGTAGCCCTCATCCAGCGTTATGGCCGCGCCCATGGCCTCCAGACCCTTGAGATGGATGTCCACCGGCCGTGTGCCGATGGCGCATCCGCCGGGCAGCGACACGCGCGCCCGCCCGAAGCGGGCAAGCAGCGGGCCGAGCACGAAGAACGAGGCGCGCATCTTGCGCACCAGGTCGTAGGGGGCGTAGGGCTCGGCAATGCCCGAGGCGTCCAGCGTCATGTAGCGGCCCGTGAATTCGATGCCCATGCCCATGTGCGAGAGCAGCTTGTCCATCGAGAACACGTCGTGCAGGCAGGGAACGTTGTGCAGCGTGCATGGCGCTTCGGCCAGAATGGCCGCCGCCATCAGGGGCAACGCCGCGTTCTTCGCGCCCCGCACCTGGACCGAGCCGCGCAGGGGCTTGCCCCCGCGAATCAATATCTTGTCCATGCCCGCATCCTCTTCACCGTAATCCGGGCAGGCCGCCCGGAAAAACCTTAAAAAACAAAGGCCCAAAGCTCGTCTAAGCCTTGGGCCTGAAACTGTAGTCAGCGCTTAATCACTGTGCCGGAGTCGCAGGCGCAGGCTCCGTGGGATGCGGCTCTGCCGGGACTGCGGGCGCTGCCGGGGCCTCAGCGGGGGCAGGCGCGGCAGCAGGCGCTTCCGGTGCCGGAGCGGCTTCCGCGGGCGCGGCCGGAGCGGCCTCTGCCGGCGCCGCCACAGGCGCGGCTTCCACGGGAGCGGCCGGAGCGGCCTCTGTCGGTGTCGCGGGCGCGGCTTCCGCGGGAGCCGCCGGTGTGGCCTCGGCTGGTGCGGCCGGCGTTGCCGCAGGCGTTTCACCTTCCGTCGCGGCGGCTGGTGCGGCTTCGCCTTCCGTTGCGGCGGCGGCCGGAGCGGCTTCGCCCTCAAACAGACCCTGCAGGGACTGCTGCGGCTTGGCATTCTCGTCCACCAGCGCCGGCGCGGCACTCTTGCCAACGCGTCCGGACAGCATGGACATGATCACAGCCAGGAACATGAACAGCAGCGCCGCCCCGTACGTAATCTTCTGGGGAAGGCTCTTGGAGGAGCGCGGCCCGAAGATGGCCTCGCTGCCGCCGCCGACGCCAAACGCGCCCGCAAATCCCACACCCTTGCCCTTTTGCAGCAGCACGATGACGATCAGCCCTATGCAGGCCGGCACGTACAGTATCAGGATCAGGATCCACAACGTTGTCAGACTGAATATCGTAGAGAGCATGCCTTGCACTTTCCTTTGGTCAGAATTTTAGCAGCCTGCCTTGACGATGGCCGCGAAACTGTCGGCCTTGAGGGCGGCGCCGCCCACCAGGAACCCGTCCACATTCGGCTTGGCCAGCAACTCGGCCGCATTGTCCGGCTTCACGCTGCCGCCGTACTGGATGCGCATCGCCTCCGCAGCGTCCGCACCGAACATATCGCGCACGAGGGCGCGGGTGAACACATGGACTTCCTCGGCCTGCTCGGGGGAGGCCGTTTCGCCGGTGCCGATGGCCCACACGGGCTCATAGGCCAGCACGACATTGGCGAGGTCCGCCGCGGCAAGACCCTTCAGGCCCTCGACCACCTGGCGCTTGATCACCTCTTCCATCTTGCCGCTCTTGCGCTCTTCGAGCAGTTCGCCGATGCAGAACATGACCTTGAGGCCGCCTGCCAGGGCAAAACGGAGTTTCTCGTTCAGCAGCGCATCGGTTTCGCCGAAGATGTGCCTGCGCTCGCTGTGCCCGATGATGGTCCAGGTGCAGCCGGCATCGGCCAGCATCTGGGGCGAAATCGCGCCGGTATAGGCACCGCTTTCCTTGATATACGCATCCTGGCCGCCCATGGCTATATTCGAACCCGCCAGGGCTTTGCCCACGGCGTACAGGGACACATAGGTTGGGCAAACCACGATTTCAACCGCTGCGGCACCTGCCACGAGGGGCTTGAAGATCGGAAGAGCACACGTCTGAACTCCAGTCACGATCAGATCTC
>CALDSM010000104.1 GCA_937923585.1 uncultured bacterium | reverse complement strand
CCCAAGTTCGACAACGGCCAAACCGATGAGGGATGCATCTTTGTGTATTACGGCTCCGCTTCAGGTATATCGACCACCGGCTACGCGCAGCGGGAACTGGACAATGCGGGTGCCTATTTCGGCATTTCAGTCAACACGGCAGGGGATGTGAACGGTGATGGCTATTCGGATGTGATTGCCGGGGCGCACCTTTACCGCAATGGGACTGCCTTGGGCGCGGCCGTCATCTATTACGGTTCCGCCTCGGGTATCTCACCGGCATTCGACTGGAAGGTCGAGGGCCAGGCAGCAAACGACGCGTTTGGATATTCAGTTTCCACGGCGGGCGATGTGAACGGAGACGGATATTGTGATGTCATTGTGGGTGCGCCATCCGCCGACAATGAAGGCCAGGCAGATGCGGGCCGTGCCTATGTCTATTTCGGGTCTTCGGAGGGTCTGTCAACCACGCCGGCATGGAGTGCCGGCAAGGCCCAGGCGCAGGCTCAGTATGGCTGGTCGGCTTCCACGGCGGGAGATGTCAACGGCGACGGATACGCGGACGTAATCGTGGGCGCCCGCAAATACGACAGCGGCCAGACGGATGAAGGCTGCGTCTATGTCTACTACGGGTCTGCCGACGGCCCTTCCGCCTCGGAGGATTGGTGGGCGCAGGGCAATCAGGCCGGAGGAGGCTTCGGCAATTCCGTGTCCACGGCGGGCGATGTGAACGGAGACGGATTCTCGGAAGTCATCATTGGTGCGCCATTCTATAAAGCAAGCGGCATCTTCCAGACAGGGGCGGCAATGATTTGGTATGGCACAGCCGAAGGACTCGGGTCTGACGCTTGGAGTATTTATGGCGTCCAGGACTCAGCTCTTGGGGTGTCCGTGGGCCCGGCAGGCGATGTTAACGGGGATGGGTTGGCCGACGTGGTGGTCGGCGCCGTGGTATACAGTTCGGGCAACCCGCAATCTGGCTATGCCCGCCTCTACATGGGCGCGAGTGGCGGTCCTTCCACCACGCCGCGATGGTCGGTGGAGGACAGCCAGGCGGGTGCATGTCTGGGGTGGTCCATATCCACTGCGGGCGACGTGAACGGAGACGGTTACGCCGATGTTGCCGTGGGCGGCTATTTGACAGACGGGGCCTCCGCCGATGAGGGACAGGTGCGTGTCTATTACGGGAACGGTGAGGCTGGACGGGGTATGAGCCTTAATCCCCGTCAGCGGCGCGGCGACAACACGGCTGCGATTGCCCCCATGGGATTGATGCCGGGCGACAGTGTCCGTCTTGCGGCAAAAGGCCGCACGCCTTTTGGCCGAGGCAAGGCAAAACTTGAATGCGAGGTGAAACCGCTGGGCACGGCCTTCAACGGGACTGGCACACTAAAGACCGCCTCATGGACCAATACGGGCGTTGCGGGGGCTTCTTTCAGCCAACTGGTTTCCGGATTGTCGGATGGCGTCTATCATTGCCGAATGCGGCTCCTGTACAATCCGGCGGCCACACCCTTCCAGCGATGCAGCCGCTGGTTCACAATGCCTTGGAACGGCTGGCAGGAGGGCGACTTTCGGGTGGTTATTCCGCCTCCCGCCGCGCCTTCCAATCCAGGTGCAACCGATATCACCACCTCCTCCATTACCTGGACTTGGACAGACAATTCGAGCGATGAAACCGGATTCAAGATATGGGCGGACGCCGGCTCCGGGACCCCGACCACACTGCGCACGACGACAGGCGCAGGCGTGACGTCTTTCGCATATGACAGCCTGACGCCGAACTCGCAACACAGCTTTCAGACAGCGGCGACCGGCAGCGGCGGTGACAGCGCCCCGACAGCGCCATTTTCAGCATGGACACTGGCCGCGGTGCCTCCGGCACCAACAGTGGCCGCTTCCGGATCCTATGCGTGCAACATCACCGTCAATGGCGGCAGCAACCCCACCACCACCGAATTCGCCATCAAACATGTGACGGACGGCCAATGGGTCCAGTCGAACAGCACGCTGGGTAGTTCGCCGGCGTACAACACCTCCGCTGCTTGGGGAACATGCACGGTAACCGGTTTCAGTGCGGGCAGCCCCCATACCTTCAGCACTGTGGCGCGTAACGGAGCCGGCACGGTGACAGCGGAGAGTCCGAGTATTACCGTCTCCACGGTTGCTCTCGTGCCGAATTGCCTGGACCTGACGCTGGCCGCGGCGGGCACGGCGCTGCAGAGTGCTTACCTGACCACGGGGCAGGTGACGTACCAGTGCAGCAATACGGTTGCGGCAGGGCTTGTCATCAGCCAGAGCCTTTCCGCCGGGCAGGCCGTGGCGGCGGGCACGAGTGTGGGCTTGGTAATTTCCACGGGGCTCTGCCCGGTGATTGTGCCGAATCTGGTGGGCATGCACCAGTCGAACGTGGTCTTGACGCTGAACAATGCCGGGCTTGGCTCGGCAGGCTCAAACGAAGCGTGCAGTGACACGGTGCAGGCCGGTTACGTCATCAGCCAGGACCCGGACGCGGGCGAGGAGGTGCCCTACGCCAGCAACGTGACCTACACCGTCTCGAGCGGCCCCTGTCACGCGACCGTTCCCAACTTGGTGGGAATGGACCAGTCCGCGGCAAGCGCAGCGCTCAGCGCTCTCGGACTGGGCGTGAGCGGATGGTTCTACGAATGCAGCGACACGGTGGCGGTCAACGCCGTCATCCGCCAAGATCCTGCGGCAGGCGCATCCGTGCTCATGGGAAGCACCGTGGCCTGCACCGTGTCCACGGGGCCATGCACGGTGACCGTGCCGAACGTGGTCGGACTGAGCCAGGGTGCCGCCGGTTCGTCCATTCTCGGCGCGGATTTGGTTGTGGGCATGGTGACACAGCAGTACAGCAGCACCGTGGCGGCGGGATTGGTCATTAGCCAGAATCCCCTGGCGGACGACGAAGTGCCGCCGGACACGGCCGTGGACCTTGTGGTGTCCCAGGGGTCACCCCCGCCCATCACCGGGAGCATCGTCATCAACAACAACCGCTCCGCCACGAACAACCCGGTGGTCACGCTGGCGCTGACCTGGGCGGGCGGCGCGGGAACCGGTGTGGTCCGCATGCGGTTCAGCAATGACGGGTCCACCTGGACCGCCTGGGAATCGCTGGCGGCGACCAAGTCCTACACGCTACCCTCCGGCGACGGCCACAAGACGGTGCGCGTCCAATATCTGGACAAGCTGAACTACAAATCACCGGTCTTCACAGACTACATCCGGCTGGACCAGACGCTGCCGACGGGCACCATCATCATCAACGGCGGCGCGCTGACCACAACCAACAGCACGGTGACGCTGGGTCTGGCCTGGGTGGACACCGGCGCCACGGTGTCACGAATGCGCTTCAGCGACGACGGCGCCCACTGGACCTACTGGATGCCGCCCACGGCCACCCGCACGCACGCGCTGTCTGAAGGGCTGGGCTACCGCACCGTGCGCGTGCAGTATCTCGACGGCGCGAACAACTACTCCGCCGTGTACAGCGATTACATCAAGGTGGTGGCCCCGTAACAGAATAACGCGATCACGCACGCCCCGGCGCGGAGGCAGAGCCTCACGCCGGGGCGTTCCTTTTTGGGCCGGCCGCACAACAACCCTGCCGACGTGGCGAAGGATGCGGATGAATTCGGACCGGGGGCGTGTTTACACGAAGTTACATTGGGAAAACGAACCAAAGGAGACCGTCATGCGAAACTATACATCTGTTCTTGTGTTTATGGCATTGGCGCTTGCGGCTACCCCGGCGGGAGCCAGAAATGCATACATGACCAGCTTTGAAGGCGCCTATCCCGCAGCCGTGGGAACGCGCATAGACAGTTGCACCGTATGTCACACAAGTGTGCCCGCCAGAAACAGTTACGGCGCCGCCTATGCAGGCGCGGGGCACAGTTTTGCGGGCATTGAGTCCGCCGATTCCGACGGCGACGGCTTTACAAACCTGGCCGAAATCACCGCGCTCACCTTCCCCGGCAACGCGGCGGACAAACCTGCCGCGGCGACCGGTTCGCTGATGGTGACGATTTTGCCCACCGGCGCGGTGACTGCCGGGGCACAGTGGCGCGTGGGGCCAAGCGGGGTGTATCAGAACAGCGGTGCCACCGTCACCGGATTGGCCGCAGGTTCGGTCACCGTTCAATTCAAAGTGGTCGCGGGCTGGGTGACGCCGGCCGACCAACCGCTGACCATTGTTGCAGGCCAAACCGCCACGGCAACAGGAACCTACACGCAGGGGGTAACCGTGCCCAATGTGGTGGGCCAGACCCAGGCTGCGGCCACCACCGCGATCACAGCGGCCGGACTGGTGGTTGGTGCGGTGACACTGCGCCCTGATGCCACGGTCCCCGCGGGAATGGTCATTTCGCAGACACCTGCGGCGGGCGCGCAGGCCGGTCCCGGCTCGGCGGTCGCCCTAACCGTTTCGCAGGGCCCTGGCCTGGTGACGGTGCCCGATGTCACCGGCCAGACACAGGCGGCGGCGACCGCTGCCATAACCGGTGCGGGCCTGGTGCTTGGCACGGTCACGCAGCAAAACAGCGCGACCGTCGCGGCGGGCCTGGTGATCAGCCAGTCCCCGGCGGCGAACACCCAGGCAAATGCCGGGTCAGCCGTGGCGCTGGTGCTGTCCCAGGGCCCGCAGCCCGTGACGGTGCCGGATGTGGCGGGATTGACCCGGGACGCGGCAACGGCCGCGATTACCGCCGCCGGACTGGTCGTCGGCCAGGTGACCGAAGCGGCCAGCGACACCGTTCCGGACGACTCTGTGATTAGTCAAAGCCCCGCCGCGGGAACGTCGGCGGCGCCTTCCTCGCCGGTAGACCTGGTCGTTTCCTCGGGACCGCAAGACTCCGGTTGCGCCGGCCTGAGTTGCCGCGAGTGGACGTTCTCGTTCGATGACATCACCAAAATGCTGGGCAACCTGTTCGTGATCGGACTTACGCTGATAGCCATGCTGGTGCTGAACAAAGACTGACAGTCCTGCGGCCGTTACCGCCGCAGGGAAGACACACACCGTGCTCCGGCGCGTCCAGAATATGGGCGTGACGGGGCGCGCGTCTTATTGATGCATGCCTCTCCCGCAGGTCTTGCAGAAGACTCTTTCGCTCGAGTGCGGCCCGCACGGCCGCCAGACCCACGCACTTTTCCACGGCCCGTTGGCCGAAATTGTCCGCAATAACCCCGCGACTTTCTGTTTTGGTGCGCAACGGGGAAGTATTACTTGACACGCGAAGGTTCTTTACTGCGAGTGATTTCTGGAAACGGACTTGAAAAGGAATGAGCGATGCGGAAGCTCCTGGAAGGTTGGCTGCGTGGGGCAGCCATGACTGCGGTATCGCCCGCCCGACCCGTTCCGGAACAAGGGTGCGATGAAACGTTTACCTTTGTCTTTCAGGCGATTTCTGCCCGACAGGTCCGTGATACGGCGAGCGTTTCTGCGGCTTTCACTGAGAAACCGATTACGCAATCACGGGAATACTCCCGAGGGCGGCGCGAAAGACTGGCGTGTACAATTCCGCAGTTCAAGCGTGTAACGGACGCAAAAAATGGCCATGGCGGCCGAAGAAAAGGAGAGTTTTATGAGAGTACGCTTGTTTACCGTGTCGTTTCTGGTCGCATGCGCGGCGGTTCTGTTCGCCACCGCCCCGGCGTTCGCTTCGCCCGAGTATTTGACGGACTTTGAGACAGCCTACCCTGCGGCAGCGGGGTCGCGCATAGATGCGTGCATTATCTGCCACACCAACGCGGACCCGAACACCCAGGGAACCGCCCGAAACGGTTACGGTTTGGCGTACCGAAATGCCGGCCACAGTTTCACACCCATTGAGGGTGCTGACAGCGACGGGGACGGCTTCACGAACTTGGCGGAAATCGCCGCGCGGACCTTTCCCGGCAATGCCGCGGATAAGCCCGTGGTTGCAACCACGGGTGCGCTGACGGTGAACATTTTGCCCGCAGGTGCGGTGACTGCGGGTGCGCAGTGGCGCGTGGGCACGGGCACGTATCAGAACAGCGGAGCAACGGTTACCGGTCTGGCCGCCGGTTCAGTCAGCATCAATTTCAAGGCCGTCACCGGTTGGACCACCCCGGCGGACCAGTCTGCCACGATTACCGCAGGCGGGACAGCGACGGCCACCGGCACCTATGTCCAGCTTGCGCTGGTTCCCAACGTGGTGGGTCAGACCCAAGCCGCCGCATCCACCGCCATTACCGGCGCGGGGCTCACAGTCGGGACCATCACGCAGGCATTCAGCGCAACCGTTCCCTCGGGTACCGTTATCAGCCAGTCTTTGACGGCGGGCAGTTACGTGGCGCCCGGCACGGCATTGGCACTGACCGTTTCCAAGGGTCCGCAGCCTGTTACCGTGCCCAACGTGGTGGGCCAGACCCAGGCGGCCGCATCCACCGCCATTGCCGGCGCGGGGTTGACGGTTGGCGCCATTACGCAGGCGTTCAGCGCAACCGTTCCCTCCGGCACGGTCATTGACCAAACACCGGCGGCGGGCGGGTCCGTGGCGCCCGGCACAGCGGTGGCATTGACCGTCTCCAAAGGCCCGCAGCCTGTGAGCGTACCCAACGTGGTGGGCCAGACCCAGTCCGCCGCCTCAACGGCGATAGTTGGGGCCAGCCTGGTGGTCGGAACCATCACGCAGGAGTACAGTGCCACGGTGGCTTCCGGCAATGTTATCAGCCAGACTCCCAGTGCGGGGGCATCGGTGCCGCCCGGAACGGCGGTGCTGCTTACGGTGTCCAAAGGCGTGCAACCCGTGATAACCGGCTCCATCATGATTAACAGGGGCACATGGGCCACCAACAACGCGAACGTTACCCTTGGGCTCACCTGGTCCGCCAACGCGGTGCGCATGTGCTTTAGCGACAACGGACTGAACTGGTCGGCATGGGAACCCCTGAAGGCCAGCCGGGCGTATACGCTGCCAGCCGGGGACGGATACAAGACGGTGCGTGTCCAGTTCCTGGACATTGCGAACAACCGTTCCCCCATCTACAACGACTACATTATTGTGGATACCGTGGCACCCACAGGCGGGATCACCATAAACGGCGGAGCGCAGACCACCTCCAGCGCGTCGGTCACCCTTAACCTGAATTGGGCGGACCCGGGTTCCGGAGTCCAGTACATGCGCTTCAGCACAGACGGCATGAATTGGACGCTGTGGGAGCCCGTGGCGGCGACCAAGGCGTTCACGCTGCCGGGGCCGGCGGGCGCGTACAACACGGTCCGGGTTCAGTACCGTGACTCGGCGGGCAACTACTCCGCCGTCTACAACGATTACATTTTTGTGTTGGGCATCTAGTCCGAAGGCGTTTGACGGCAAGACATGACGATGATTCCAGTGTCCCCGCCCCGAATCCTAACAGGAACAGGGCGGGGACACTCTTTTGCGAATCAGACGTAACCATGCCGCATTCCCAAACGGCGTGCCGGATACGCCGAGACGGCGAACCCCAATTCTACCCTGTTGTCCCCGCCGACTGCGGAGTCTTTTATTCACACGATGCAGCCCGGAATGTGGTCCGGGCCGCAAGATGCAAGAGACAAATGGGATTCCCTGAGGGACATTCCGCCCTGGGATGCGTACTAACTGCGGATTATACGGAGTCAATATCTACCATTTATACCGATTTTATGTAAGGCAAACGGAGGGTAGAATTTAGCGCTCTTGGGCCGACCCGCCCCTGATGGCGACCGGAAACCGTCACAAGCACCGAGGAGAACAACATGCGTTACGGTATTCTCATGGCAGTGTGTGTCTCAATCCTGGCTTTCGCACCCACAGTTCACGCGGAAAGCGCCTACTTGGACGACTTCATAGCGGCCTATCCGGCGGCGAATGGCACCCGCATAGACCAGTGTATTATTTGCCACACGGTCAACGGCAGTTCCTCCCGGAACACTTACGGGGCCGCCTGGCGATCCAACGGCCACAATTTCGCGAATGTGGCCAATCTGGACAGTGACGGCGACGGGTTCACCAATATTCAGGAAATCAACGCGCTTACCTTTCCCGGCAACGCCAATGACAAGCCGGCGTCCACCGGTTCGGTGACGGCCACGCTTGCTCCGGCGGGCGCGGTGACGGCGGGCGCGCAGTGGCGTGTGAACGGGGGCGCGTGGCAGAACAGCGGTTCCACCGTTACCGGCGTGGCCACAGGTTCAGCCACGGTCAACTTCAAGGCGGTGGCCGGATGGAATACCCCCGCGGACCAGGTGGTGACGGTCGCGGTGGGCGCAGTGGCCAGTGCCACGGGTACCTATACCCAGATTATGGTCAGCGTGCCCAATGTGCTTGGCCAGACACAGAGCGCCGCAGGGACACTGCTGACAGGGTCCAACCTCGTCTTGGGACAGGTCTCCCAGCAGTGCAGTAACACGGTGGCGGCGGGTTTGGTTATCAGTTCGTCCCCGTCGGCAAGCGCCTCCGTGGCCTACGGTAGCGTGGTGAATTTGGTCATTTCTTCAGGTCCGTGCCTGGTGACGGTTCCGAGTGCGGTAGGCCAGGAACTTGTTGATGCTCAGGGCACGATAGAGGGCGCAGGCCTTTCGATCGGCCAGGTGTCCCAGCAGTGCAATGACCAAGTGCCGGCGGGCGTGGTCATCAGCCAGAACCCCTCAGCGCTGAGTCAGGTGCCCTTTGGCAGCGCGGTGAATCTGGTTGTCTCGTCGGGGCCGTGCCCGGTGACGGTTCCCAATGTGGTCGGCCTGACGCAGTCCGCCGCCTCGACGGCGATCATCGCCGCCAATCTGGTGGTCGGCACCGTCACGCAGGTGTACGACAGCCAGGTGCCGGCGGGTGCGGTCATCAGCCAGACACCGCTGGGCGGCGACTCCGTTCCGTCCGGCGCGGCGGTGCAGTTGACGGTTTCCAAGGGGCCGCAGCCGGTCATCACTGGTTCGGTCCTTATCAACAGAGGTGCGGGCGCCGCGAACAGCGCGAACGTCACGCTGGCGCTGACCTGGTCGGAAAACGCGGTGCGGATGCGCTTCAGTGACAACGGCGCGACGTGGACGGCGTGGGAGTCGCTGAAGGCGACCCGTGCGTACACGCTGCCGGGCGGCGACGGGTACAAGACGGTGCGCGTGCAGTTCATAGACATCGCCAACAACCGCTCCGCCGTGTTCAGCGACTACATCCTGCTGGACACGACGCTGCCCACCGGCGCCATCCTAATCAACAACAATGCGAGAATCACGGCCAGCGCGGAGGTCACGCTGAATCTGACCTACGCGGATACCGGCGTCGGCGTCCGAAACATGCGCTTCAGCAATGACGGGGCAACCTGGTCTGCCTGGGAGTCGGCTGCACCGACCAAGGCGTGGACGCTTCCGGGCGCGGCCGGCTACAAGACGGTGCGCGTGCAGTACCGCGATGCGGCGGGCAACTACTCCGCCGTCTACAACGACTATATCCTTTATCAGCCTGTCTAATCCGAAGGAGCCCCAAACCGGACAGACGTGAGGGCTTGTTTTCCCCGTCCCGTATCCCCAAAAGGGAACGGGGCGGGGCTCTTCTTTCTGAACGGTTTCATGTCCACACATTTCCGAAGCGTCCTGGAAAACAATTTGTCACGGACCATGAGAGGGGCTTTCCCTTGGCGGAGATGGCTGTGCTCTGCCACTGCAAATGAGAGATATTCCGGATATGGCGGCATATATCAATAATTGGATGAACAAATGATTTGGGGGATCTCTTAATAAAACACGGGCTTTCCCCCGTACTTATTCCGAATTAATACGTATTTTATACGGATTCACAAGACCTCAGAACCCGTGTAAACTCTCTTGCTTCTTGAAAATGGTTCCACCAGCGGCATTAACAGGCAGTCCCAGCAATCAAAGGAGATCATCATGCGTCACTATGTATTCGCGGTTCTTTGCCTTGCCTTTCTTCTTCCCACAGCAGTGGTTCAGGCGGAGGACGGCTATCAGGATGATTTTGTGGCTGCCTATCCGGCTGCGAACGGCACCCGCATAGACCAGTGCATCATCTGTCACACGAGCAACGGCAGTTCGTCCCGGAACAGTTACGGCTCTGCATGGCGGTCCAATGGCCGCAGTTTTTCCAATGTGGCCAATCTGGACAGTGACGGTGACGGCTACACCAACATTCAGGAAATCAACGCGCTCACCTTCCCGGGCAACGCCAATGACAAGCCGACACCGACTACCGGGTCAGTGACGGTGACGCTCGGTCCGGCGGGTGCCGTGACGGCAGGCGCGCAATGGCGAGTGGGCGCCGGTGCCTGGCAGAACAGCGGTGCGGTTCTCGGCGGAGTGGCCACGGGCTCGGCGACCGTCAATTTCAAGGCGGTCACGGGTTGGAACACGCCGGCCGACCAAGTCGTAACCGTTGCGGTGGGCTCAGTCGCAACCGCCACGGGCACCTACACGCAAATCATGGTCACGGTTCCCAACGTGGCTGGCCAGACACAGTCGGCGGCAACTTCGGCGCTGACGGGAGCCAACCTTGTTTTGGGCCAGGTGTCGCAGCAGTGCAGTGACACGGTGCCGGCGGGTTCGGTCATTGATGAGGACCCGCAGGCGGGCGCCCAGGTGCCTTTCGGCAGTGCGGTGGCGCTGTTGATTTCATCGGGCTCCTGCCCGGTGACGGTTCCCAATGTGGTGGGCCTGACGCAATCCGCCGCCTCGACGGCGATCATCGGCACCAACCTGGTGGTCGGCACCGTCACGCAGGTCTACGACAGCCAGGTTCCGGTGGGCCTGGTCATAACCCAGACGCCGTCCACGGGCGCGTCCGTTGCCCCGGGCACGGCAGTTGACCTGACCGTGTCCAAGGGACCGCAGCCGGTGATCACAGGCTCTATCCTCATAAACAAGGGCGCCTACTCGACCAACAGCGCCAACGTCACGCTGACGCTGACCTGGTCGTCCAATGCGGTGCGCATGCGTTTCAGCGACAACGGCTCCACCTGGACGGCATGGGAGTCGCTGAAGGCGACCCGCGCTTACACGCTTCCTGCCGGCGACGGGTACAAGACGGTCCGTGTCCAGTTCATTGACATCGCCAACAACCGCTCGGTCACGTACAATGACTACATTCTGGTGGACACGACGCTGCCGACGGGCACGATTCTGATCAACGGCAACGCCAAGACCACCGCCAGCGCATCGGTGACGCTTAACCTGACCTACGCGGACACGGGCTCGGGCATCCGGTCCATGCGCTTCAGCAACGACGGCGCGACTTGGTCGGCGTGGGAGTCCGTGGCGGCGACCAAGGCGTGGACGCTGGCGGGACCGGCCGGATACAACACGGTCCGGGTGCAGTACCGCGATGCGGCCGGCAACTATTCCGCCGTCTACAACGACTACATTCTCTATCAGCCCATCTAGTCACAATTCGTCATCACCCACGACGACGTGAGAGCAGTACCCCCCCGTCCCGCACCCCAGCGAAGGGTGCGGGGCGGGGGAATTGCTTCTCGGGGGCGGCGGGATGACTGGCGGAATTCGTCATGGTACAATGGCGAACTTCTACGGAGAGCCCCGCCATGTGGTCACTGAACGCTGTGGACTATACGGTCATCATCGCCTATTTTGGCGCGCTCATCGTGCTGGGCCTCGCGCTGGAGCGGATGGCGTCGAAGAGTCTGGACGACTATTTCATCGGCGGACGCCGCCTGCCCTGGTGGGCGCTGGGCGTGTCGGGCATGGCCTTCTTCCTCGACATGACGGGAACGATGATCATCACGTCGTTTCTTTTCATGCTTGGCCCGCGCGGGCTTTTCATAGAATTCCGCGGCGGTGCGGTGCTTGCCCTGGCCTTCATGATGCTCTGGGGCGGCAAATGGCACCGCCGCTCGAAGTGCCTGACCGCCGCCGAATGGATGGTGTTCCGGTTCGGCGACGGGTGGGGCGGCCGTTTTGCGCAGTTTGTGCAGGCGATTGCGGGCATTGTGTGCTCCATCGGCATGCTGGCGTATCTGATCAAGGGCGCCGGTCTGTTTCTGACCATGTTCTTCCCCTATTCGCCGCTGGCCTGCACGCTGGTCATGATCGGCATCACCTCCGTTTACACCATGATCTCCGGATTCTACGGCGTGGTGTTTACCGACCTGTTCCAGTCGTTCATCATCGCCGTGGGCGTGGTGGTCATTTCGCTGATGGCCGTGGCGAAAATCGGCACCGTGCCCGATTTTGGCGCCGTGGCCGAGCAGGTCACCGGCAACCAGCAGTGGATGAGCAGCGTGCCCCATTGGGACACGCCCATGCCGGTGGGCTATGAACAGTATCACGCGCTGTTCATGTTTGCGGCGTTCTACCTGTTGAAGAACGTCATTGCCGGCATTCCCTCCGGCGCGGACCCGCGCTACTTCGGCGCGCGCAGTGACCGCGAGTGCGGCATGCTGACGGGTTTCTGGACCATACTGATGACCCTGCGCTGGCCCATGATGATCGGATTTGCCGCGATGGGTGTCCTGCTGGTCCACGACCTGTTCCCGGACAAGAGCGTCATGGCCCAGACGGCGGACCTGATCAAGCAGCAGCACCCCGGGATTGTCAAGGAGCAGTGGGCCGACGAACTGTCCCGCATCACGAATCATCCCGCGCAGTTTTCCCCGCAGCTTGTTGAAGGGCTGAAGCAAACCCTGGGAGAGGACGCCTGGAAGAAGAAACTGATGCTGGTTGGCTATGAGGGCGGTGTTGACCCCGAACGCATCCTGCCCGCCGTGCTGCTGTTCAATATTCCCGCGGGACTGCGCGGCTTGCTGCTGATTGTGCTGCTGGCCGCGGCCATGTCCACGTACAATGCGACTGTCAACGGCACCACCGGCTTTGTCACCCGGGACATCTACCAGAAGTACATCCACCGGACGGCATCCACGCGCGAGCTCATTTCTGTAAGCTGGGCGACGGTGCTCGCGCTGACGGCCGTGTCCTTTGTGTTCGCCTATTCCATCAAGAGCATTAACGACATCTGGGACTGGATTATCATGGGGCTTGGCGGGGGGCTGATGATTCCCGGTCTGCTGCGCCTGCTGTGGTGGCGGTTTAACGGCAGCGGTTTTGCGGTCGGCACCTTTGTCGGTCTTGGTGCGGCCATTCTCCAGCGTTACTTCTATCCGGACATGGATTCGCGGCTTCAGTTTCTGTTCCTCGGTCTTATTGGCCTTGCGGCTTCGATTGCCGGCACCTACCTGGGCAAGCCGGAAGACCCCGAGGTGGTGGGCCGGTTCTACCGTATCACACGTCCCTTTGGTCTTTGGGGGCCGTTCCGCAGGGCGCTGCCGCGCGAAGAGCGCGCCGCGTTGAGACTCGAGCACTGGCGTGATGTCTGTTGTGTGCCTTTTGCGCTGGTGTGGCAGGTGGCCATGTTCCTGTTGCCCATGCAGGCGGTCATCGGCGCGTGGACCAGTTTCTACTACACCCTGGCGCTCTTTCTCGCGGGCGGCGTGGGCATGTATTTCCTGTGGTTCCGCCACCTGCCCAAGGAGAACTATTTCGAATCGGGCGAGGAGGCTGGCGTGAAGATGGGCCACGAGACCGCGTGACAGTCGAAGCGGACGCATAAACCCCCGTATCACAAAGGGATAGCATGGAAATAGCCATGAAAAAGAAGATGTCTGACCTTACACGGCGATCCTTTCTTTCGGCAGGCGCGGCAGCCCTGGTTGGGGCAGCGGCAGCGAAAGCAGGAACGGAACTGCCGCGCGGCGGACGGGACAAGGGGCCAATGCGGGTGGCCCTCGCCGGATGCGGCGCCCGGGGCATGCTCCTGTTGGAGGGGCTGCGGACTCTGGCGACGGACGGCGTACCCGTGCGTGTGGCCGTCGTGGCGGATGAGGATTCGGCGCGGCGGCAGGCCGCAGCCGGACTCGCGGGTGCGGCGGCTTGCGGCGATTGGCGCGACTGCGCCGGGCGGCGCGATGTGGATGGGGTAATCATAGCCCTGCCTGACGATCTTCACGCTCCAGCCGCATTGGAAGCGCTGAAATCGGGCAAGCATGTCTACATGGAAACGCCCGTGGCCCGGTCGGGCGATGAGGCGCGAGTGCTGGCGCAGGCGGCGCGGGTATCCGGGGCGGTGATTGAGGTGGGTGCGGCGGAATGCGCACTGCCCGCGTGGCGGTTGGCGGCGGACCTGGTCCGGTCAGGTCGCATCGGGCGGGTGCATGGGTGCCATTCTGTGGCGGCCTGCGGCATTCGTGGCGGTGCGGCGGGCTGGCGGGGGGAGCGCGGCCGTTCACAGGGTCTTGCCGCGCAACTGCACTATGATCAAATCATGCCGCTGCTTCAGGCACTTCATCCCGGTCCGGCGACCTCGGCATCCACGGCAGGCGGCCGCTGGGACGGGCTGGGCGGCACACCCGACAGTTTGATGAGTACCATCCATTTCGGCGAAGGGCTTACGGCGAATCTGGTGTCGTCCGCGCTGAACACCACCGGCCAGCGGCCCATGCTGCGGGGGGACTTGGGCAGCATCGAAGTCTGCACCCAAGGGGTGCTGCTTATGCCCGAAAGGGGCCCGGAACAGTGGATTCCGGCACCGTCGGGGCCTCTGGCGGCCGAACAGTTGCTGTTGCGGGACTGGGTGGAGGCTGTGCGCAGCGGACAGCCGCCGCTTTGTCCGTTGTCCCTGGGGCTTGCGTCGCAGACAGCGGTGGACCTTTGTCTGGCGGCATATGGAGACGGCAAGGCAGCCTGGCAGGCTTAGGAACGCCCTCCACGCCCGCGCTTTAAAGCCCCCCGTTTGTCAGCAGACCGGTTTGTCGGGCATAATTTGTTGACGGGGTTGGTGTCTAATGACGCCCGCCTCTCCGGGCAAAGGGAATTGCGGGGATACAGCAGTTGGCCTATTACCTGACAGTACGGCGCGGTGAAGGCCGCGGCATGGGCTGGCTCATCGGCCTGGTGCCCATAATTGTGGGCCGCGATGTGACCTGCACCATCAACCTCGATGATCCCATCGTCTCGCGGCACCATTGCCGCATTATTCTTGAAAACGGACTGCCCAAGGTGGAGGACATGGGAAGCCGCAATGCGACCTTCCTGAACGGCGCCCCCGTGAAGGACTCGGTGTTGGGGCAGGGCGACGAAATCGCCGTGGGGTCCACAATATTCTGCATCATCAACGCGCCCGAGCAGGAGAGTTCCATGCCGGCGGTTCCGCGCCGGGCGCCGGACACCTCGGCGCTGGCGATGGGCCGTCCCCTCTATTCCAATGAGAGCGGCGACAGCCTGATCCGAAAGGGTCGTCCCCGCACCACGGAGGACCTGGTTGACCTGTTCAACCTGGGCCGGACCATGAGTCAGGCCAGTTCCGTGGGCGGACTGGTGGACACGCTGACCGAACTGCTTAAAGAGCGGCTGGACCCGCTGTTCTCGTGCATCGCGCTGCGGCGGGAGGGCGAGAAATCGCTCACGGCGCTGCCGCGCGCCGAGTCGGTGAATTTTGACCGAGACAAGCCCCTGGTGGACCTTGCGCTCCAGTCCATGGAGAAGCGCAAGGGGGTGCTGCTGCCCGAACACCGCGAAGTGCAGGGGCACCGCGCCCTGCGCACCACGCTGGTTGCCCCGATTGTGCTGGGCCGCGAGGCCGTGGGCGCGATCATTGTCCGCAGCGAGACACCGGCGCGGATGTACGACGAGGCGGACCTGGAGTTCCTGATCGCGCTGGGCCACGCCGCTGCACCGTATGTGCGCGCCATCGAGCGGCTCGAATTCCTGGAAAGCGAGAACCGGCGGCTGGTGGCGGGCATTGCGAGCGCCGGCCCCATTGTGGGCGCAAACCCCGGCATGCACCATGTGCGCGAACTGGCGCGCAACTGCGCCCGCTCCATGCTCAATGTGCTCATCCTGGGGGAAACGGGCACGGGCAAGGAGCTTCTGGCGCGGATGATCCACGAGCTTTCCGACCTGTCGGGCAGGCCGCTGGTGGTGGTGAACTGCGCCGCCATTCCCGACGAGTTGTTTGAAAGCGAGGTGTTTGGCCATGAACGCGGCGCCTTCACGGGGGCACACGCATCCAAGCGGGGCCTCATGGAGGAGGCGAACAAGGGTACACTGTTCCTGGACGAGGTGGGCGACCTGAGCGGGCCCAACCAGGCGCGGCTGCTGCGCGCCATCGAGACGGGATCTTTCCGCCGCCTGGGCGGCACCACAAACGTGCAGGTGTCGGTGCGGGTGCTGTCGGCCACCAACCGCGACCTTCAGCGCGAGGTGGAGGAGAACCGCTTCCGCCGCGATCTGTTCCACCGGCTGAACGCCTTTGAAATAAGGATTCCCCCGCTTCGCGAGCGGCTGGGCGACGTTCCGGGCCTGGCCGACCACTTCTTGCAGGAGATCGGAAGAGCACACGTCTGAACTCCAGTCACGATCAGATCTC